>NZ_BBLT01000003.1:300000-595003 GCF_000775915.1 Sporocytophaga myxococcoides | reverse complement strand
TTCTTCCTAATTTTTCCCTTCCTTAAAGAAGGGAGTGCAAATGTATAGGGTCTACATTGAATTTCCAAATTTTCCCAGAAAAAAAGTTAACAAAAACACAACATTTTCGTATCAAACTTTTCAACAAAATGATTATCAACCCACCAACATTTCATTTAATTAAATTATTTTTTGGGCGCTTTATAAATCGGAACTGTACTGCAAGGTTCTCCATACATTAAACTTTGCACAAACGGCCTAAGCAATCTTGTAAGTTCACCATATGCAAACAAGGGAACTGGGAATTTACTACACCCTTTTATAATTACTTTTGCATCTTTATAAGCAGTAGCATCAATCTTTGATAAAGCTGATTGAAATAAAGCCTGCTCCAAATGCCCCAAATCTCCAAACACCACATGACTGGCATATGGTTCCATTTTTGAAATTAAAAGCATATATGCCCAAAATGGCACTATCGCATCTTCACTACAAATAATTGCCACATTTTTACCAGAATAAACTGACCAGTCGTTCTCCTTTACAAAGGCTCTAAACTCCTTTTCCCTTAAGATTAACCCCTGAAATAGATTATCTTTAATATCATAGATCACCCTTTCCCCCTGATCGTAGTAATCTTCCAGATTTATTAAAACCAAGTCGCTGTTAGCAACACGATTCACAATTTCATTTCCGAGATTTTCCATACATAATTATTTTGGTGTTGACCCTGTAGAGATAAAGTCCTTCAAATAAAACGGCTCAAAATAAGCTACATCTTCAAATTGCTTATCTGAAAATTTTTCTTCGGCAATTATTCCTACATATTCTGCCGAAGGATTTTCACTTTTCAGGAAAAACGCATTATCAGCATGTTTTACTATCGGTTCGAACTTCGCAGCTCCATCCCCCAAAAAGATAATTTCATTCGAACTTAAGAATTCTCCAAAAGAGGACTCGTTTAGTATAACAGCAGAAACAGGAGATATAGTTTCATTACTCTTATTATAGACAGCAGAATAAACCTCCAATCTCCGTGCATCAATCATAGGGCAGACCAAAGAATCCTTAAAATTGAATTTATTGACTTTTCTCGCCATCGCTGCAAGAGTATCCACTGAAATTAAAGGTTTTTCCAAAGCATAACAAAGTCCCTTAGCCGTCGACACCCCAATTCTAAGACCAGTATATGAACCCGGCCCCCTTGAAACTGCAATAGCATCAAGATCGGTCACTTTAAGTTCCAATCCACTCAACAAAAAAGAAATTGCCTGAGTAATCAACTTTGAATGAGACCTTTCTACCCTAAATTCATACACAGATAACAGGTCTCCATCTTTATGAACCGCAACAGAACAAACTTTAGTTGATGTTTCCAGACTTAAGATTAATGCCATTTGATATAATACTATGATTATAATTAAAGCCCCCATGGTTTAGAAGGGAAGAGAACACAAATATAACTAAATGGATTGATCATTATAAACCAGTGAGCTAAAAAGCAAAAATCAACAATTGTATATCGCTTGCTGATTAAATCCATAAGAATAAAAAAATGACCGGACAATCCTGCCCGGTCATTCTTTAATGTATTTGTAATAGTACTTAAGCGAATATTAACTACTTACCTTGTAAAAGCTTATTATACTCAACAGGGTTATTGAATATTCTGATAGCTGCAGTTACATCCTCATCATCATCGAATGATGCCTCCACTACACCTTTTTGAAGGTAAAACCTTGACACAATTTCTTCTTCCAGGTATTCTTTAATTTCATCTTTGAAAGTCATCAAATCCTTTTCCTTATTATGTGAAATCTGGGCCTTCAAAGATTCTACCTGTGGCTTGATTGCATCATAATATTTCTCCTTCTTAGAAAAATTCACCAAATCCTCAAGGGTGTTTTCAACTTTAGTTGAATAATCATATTCCTTATTAGCCAACCACTTTATGAAGTCCTGATATTCTGCATCTGACATCTCATATTCTTTAGCACCTTTTATCTTTTTATGATCCAACACATAAACTCCTGCATAATCGAATAAAAGACCTTTACTAATAAGACTAGAAGTGATCGGAGCAATAGTCCTGTCTCCTACCTCAATATCAGGGCTTATTCCTCCACCATCATAAACGGTTCTTCCATTTTTTGTTTTAAATGCAACTCTTAGTGAATCAGGAATTTTACCTACGCTCCCATCTTCATTTCTGTGACTATAATCAATTGCCTGAATGCATCTTCCGCTTGGTGTATAATATTTAGCAGTTGTAATTTTTAACTGACTATTATAAGTAAGAGGTCTCGTAGCCTGAACCAGGCCTTTCCCATATGTTCTTTCTCCAATAAGAATACCCCTGTCATAGTCCTGAATAACTCCTGATACAATTTCAGAAGCTGATGCACTCCTGCTTGAAGTCAAAACAACTAATGGCATTTCCGTATCTACCGGAGCATTTAAGGCGTTATAAATTTTATTCCACTCAGCAATTTTCCCCTTCGTTCTCACTATTTCTTTATCCTTAGGAATAAACAAGTTACTGATATTAATTGCCTCACTTAAAAGTCCGCCTGGATTATCTCTTAAATCAAGAATAATATTTTTAGCACCTTTTTCTTTTAATTCAACAAGTGCTTTTTTAACCTCTTTAGAAGCATTGCTAGTGAAGTCGGATAATTTAATATATCCGGTGTTATTGTTAACCATGCCATAATATGGCACATTGTCTATCTTAATTTTTTCTCTGGTAAGAACTACTTCAAATTTCTCAGGAACTCCAAGTCTTTTTACCACAACCTTAACTTGTGTATTAGACTGACCTTTTAACAACTTGCTGATATCAGAAGTAGCCTTACTTGTAACTTCGATTCCATCAACAGAAACAATTTCATCGCCAACCATAAGACCGGCCTTATGTGCGGGGAAACCCTCATAAGGCATTAATATAATAGGTCTTTCGTTTCTCTTACCAATCACTGCACCAATTCCACCATACTGGCCAGTAGTCATAGTTCTGAAATCTTCTATTTCATCTTCAGGAATATAATTGGTATATGGATCAAGGGACTCAAGCATTGCATCAATCCCCTTTTTCATTACCTGATTCGGATTGACTTCGTCGACATAATATGCATTTACTTCCTTAAACAGTGAGGCAAAAATGTCTATGTTCTTTGCTATTTCGAAATATTTATCGCCCGGTCGGTTAAAAGCTACAAGCGTTACGGAAGCAATGAGAACAATAAAAAAAGCAATTTTCTTTACGTTTTTCTTCATGTTTTTAGATAAGACTAAATAAAATGGTGGAGTTCAAGTAGACTTTAAACGATTGAGAATTAAAATTAGTTTTTTTTCAATGGTATCAAAGTCTAATTTATCTTTTCCAATATAAATTATTGCAAGATGCGATGGCATAACAATATCCGGCGAAGAAAAGATTCCCGATTTGTTCTTTCTGTAAGCTTCTTTTATTCTTCTTTTTAAAAGATTTCTGTCCACCGCCCTTTTAAAGCTTTTTTTGGGGACGCTAACAAGAATTTTAGGAGGAACACGATTATCCTTTTTGTCTGCGAGATAGACAATTTTAAAAGGATGCAAAAAATAAGAAGAACCTCTTTTAAAAAGTTCTTCTATAAACTTAATACTTTTAAGCCTTTCCTCTGAAGGCAGGGTTGCCTTCAATATACGACCATTATGCTCTCCATTCATAAAATGAAATGAAGATAGTAAAACATAAAGGTCAATATTTATTAACCTTTATGTCTTTTTTCGTCAGAAACAGTCAATTTCTTTCTGCCTCTCGCTCTTCTGCTAGCAAGGACTCTTCTTCCATTTGCAGTAGAGTTTCTTTCCATGAAACCGTGTTTGTTTCTTCTTTTTCTTACTGAAGGCTGAAACGTTCTTTTCATTTTGAATTACAATTAAAATTGGCCTGCAAAAATACAGATTGAAAACGGCAATACCAAATCGACCTGAAAAATTATTTAAACAATCTTCCATTTTTAAATAAAACAGACATTTTTAGATCTTCTAACACGACCAAACGTTAATTTAGCAGCTTAAAACATTAAAATCTATTGATGGAATATTTTATTTCTTATACTGAACCACACAAACACTTCATTACTGTAGAGCTTCATTTAGAAGGAATAAAATCCGACTTTATTAACTTACAAATTCCAGCATGGAGGCCCGGAAGATACGAACTACAGAATTACGCAAAGAATTTCCATCAGGTAAAAGCTTTTTCTAAGGGCACGTCCAAACCTCTTGAGGTAAAAAAGACAACTCGAAATAGCTGGAAAATAGTAACAAATGGAGAATCAGGTATTGTTTTCTCATTTCAATACTATTGTGCACAAATGGACGCAGGTGGTTGCTGGCTCGATGAGGACCAGCTATACCTAAACTTCATCTGCTGCCTACCTTATTTAGAAGAGAAAATTAATTCTGCTTGTGTCGCTCATTTAAATCTTCCGTCTAACTATCAGATTGCGTGTGGACTAAAAAAGAAAGGCTTCCAGCTTCTGGCAAAAGACTATTATGAATTAGTCGACAGTCCAATGCTCGCAAGCGCACAGTTGAAACACAAGCAATACACTATTGATTCGACCCAATTTCATATTTGGATTCAAGGTGAATGCCAACCGGACTGGCAATTAGTGCTTTCTGATTTTAAAAAATTTACAGAAGAGCAAATCAATAGTATGGGGGAATTTCCAGAAAAGGATTATCATTTTATATATCAGATATTACCTTATAAATACCACCATGGAGTAGAACATAGAAATTCCACCATTATTTGTCTGGGGCCAGGAGAGCAATTTAACTCCGAAGGTTTCTACAATGACTTTCTTAGTATTAGTTCTCATGAGCTATATCATGCATGGAACATCATTAAAATAAGGCCTGCAGAAATGCTTCCTTATAATTTTACGAAAGAAAATTATTTTAATTCCGGATTTATTGCAGAAGGCATCACAACATACTATGGCGATTATTTTCTTGTCCGCTCAAAGGCTTTCAACATCCAGCAATATTTTCATGAATTGAATCTTTTATTTAAAAGACATTTTGAAAATTTTGGAGATGCCTATATGTCTGTTGCTGATTCATCCTTTGACCTGTGGGTTGACGGATATGTTTCGGGAATTCCTAACAGAAAAGTTTCCATTTATGTAAAAGGGGCGATGATTGCTTTGCTTTTGGATCTCTTAATAAGAAAAGAAACTCATAATAAAAAGAGTCTTGATGATGTGATGAAACAGATGTGGAAGCTTCACGGTAAGATTTCAATAGGCTATACATCGGAAGACTTTCAGAAAATTATAGAAAATATTTCAGGTAAAAAGTTAAAGAACTTTTTCAATGATTTCATTTTCGGCACAAGACCAATAACTGATCCTCTCAGGAAGTTATTGAACTACGTGGGATGCCAGCTTCAGATCCAGGATGCAAAACATGAATCTGAAAAAATATTTGGTTTCCGGACAAGCACAAAAGAAGGGAGAACATTTGTCGACATTTTAGAACCAGATTCTCCAGGGGATAAGGTTCTGGCAAGAGAGGATGAAATCATTGCCATTGACGGGAACAATGTAAGCGGCAATCTTAATGATTTATTAAAAGGCAAAAAAACTTCTGAGTTAGTTATTCAGCGTTTCGGAAAAGTCAAGCAAATAATTCTACATGCTACCGGAACAAAAACTTATTTCAAACAATATAAAATTGTTAAAAATGAGGAATCGACAGAATTTGAGAAAAACAACTTTAAGAAATGGCTAAAGCACGAATTTTAAACAGGATCAAGCATTAAAAAACTTCATTGGTAATTAAATAATCAGAAGTTATAATAAAAAGATAGATTAAAGTGATTAATAGGATTTTCAATGGTAATTTCAATCTGTGTTAATAAATCCTATAAAAAGAAATTCCTTCTCAGCATAACCGGAAGGAATTTTTCTTTTATAATAATTATTAGCCTGCTAAAAATCCAATCCCTGAATATCTGCATTAATAACACCTGTGAAAAGCATTACAGCTTTTAAAGATTGCTCTGTAAGATAAACATCCTTAGGTAGCACATCCTGTATCTCTCCATTAATTTCCAAATCAGGATGAACTTTATTATGCGTTAAAAACTTTTGAATTTCTTTTTTGCTTTCAGCTAGATCCTTTTCAAAGCTATAGGTGAAGTATGGTTGAATTTTTTTAACAAAAAGCTGATGAGATAACCAGTCGGCGGATTTCAACAATTTATTCCTGGTATCGATGTCAAAATCAAGAGATTTAACGGAGATAACATTATTTGCAAGATCAAGATCAGGGAGCCCGGAGAGATAGATAGTACCATTAAGACTTCCTGATATATCCACCTTCACCACCAACCTCATTTCACTTCCATATAAATCTACATTTTCGATCTTAATTCTTTTCTTTCCATCCTTGAACTCATACACTTGACCGACGAGTCTTTTGCGGGCAAGTTCTGTAGCTTTATCAAAAGGAACTTCAGCATTGACAAGTAGCTTAAACTTACCATCATATTTTTTTTCCTCACGTTTATTTGGAAGAACAGACAAATAGTATTGAGGTTTAGAGCCTAAAAAAGTTTCGACGGATGCTTTCATTCCAATTGCCGTGCGAATAACCCCTCCTCTACCTTCAACAGGAGTCAGGAAAAGATCTTTTGGGGCTATTCTTACCCAAACTTCCGGATCTGAAGAAACAGCAATTGGTTTATGTAACTCTTCCCATGCACTTAGGACATATTTTCGTACGTCCAGATTCTTTTTAGCAAGCTCATCAATTAATACAGCTAGTTTATTCAGCTGTCCCTTAACAATTTTATCTGCAATAAAAGTAAGGGGAATATCAAGACCAATAAATTTCAAATCGGGTTCTTTTATCCATTGATGTTCTACCGCGTTTGTTTTCGGTGAGAAATTCCAAAAGGGATCAAGTGCAAAAAGAGTTTTAAACTTTAGTTTTAATGCGAAGTCTGTTTCTCCAGATTCATTAAAGGTTATCCCAAATTTATTGAAGCCATAACCAGCCTTGAGCCAAACCTTTACAGGAACAGTATATAAGATATAGGGACCATCAACATCAATCTTAATATTTTCAAACTTCCAGACTTTAACAAGAAGATTATCCTCATCATAATCTTTGTCTTCAAAGATTAAACCGTTGATCTCTTTATTAACTTTGGCTTCCAGGTCCTTCACCTTTAGCTCAAAAGGCAGGACGATTTCAGAAACCTCCGGAGGTATTATAACTTTCTCATAAGATTCAGTTGGGGCAGCCGTCTTTATTGTCTTACAAGAAAAAAGAAAAATCAGTATTCCCAAAGAAAAAGGGAATACTGTTTTGTAAAAAGATATATTAAATGACATTTATTACAAATAATTCTTTTACTCAAATTGGATTTCGAACTGAACAAGATCTACAAAATCCTGAATTCTTTCTTCCAGCTCTTTATCTGAGAGGTTTACAATTCTTTCCACACCAAATTTCTCAACACAGAAAGATGCAAGGCCTGAGCCATAAATGATTGCCCTTTTCATGTTTTCGAAAGAAGTGTCACCAGTACTTGCAATGTAACCAATAAATCCGCCGGCAAAGGTATCGCCGGCACCTGTTGGGTCAAACACTTCTTCAAGTGGTAATGCTGGTGCAAAGAAAACCTGTTCGTTGTTAAATAATAAAGCGCCATGTTCTCCCTTTTTAATGACAAGGACTTTAGGACCCATAGCCATAATTTTCTTGGCTGCTTTTACAAGAGAATATTCTTTTGAAAGCTGTCTAGCCTCTTCATCATTGATTGAAAGCACATCAACAAGACCCAGAGTTTCTTTAAGATCATCAAGAGCGATATCCATCCAGAAATTCATTGTATCCATCACAATAAGCTTTGGACGTTTTTTTAATCGTTTGATTAAAGTACTTTGAACTTTTGGAGCAAGATTGCCAAGCATCAGGTATTCACAGTCCTGATAGGATTCAGGAACAACAGGATCAAAGTCACCAAGTACATTCAGCTCAGTTACCAGGGTATCTCTGGAGTTCATATCATTATGATATTTACCTGACCAGAAGAAAGTTTTTTCACTTTCTTTGATCTGCAACCCCTTGGTATTGATACCATGATCTTCAAGCATCTTTATATCAGATTTAGGAAAGTCACCTCCTACCACCGCGATAAGGTTTACATTTTTTGTAAAATATGATGATGCAATAGAGATGTAGGTAGCTGCCCCTCCTACGATTTTATCTGTTTTACCAAACGGTGTCTCGATAGCATCAAATGCAACCGAACCGACAACTAGTAGACTCATTTCTTTAAGTTAAGATTTTTAAAAATTAGATTTAAAGGTAATCAAATATCGACCAATCAATTACAATTAGCAAATTATCTATTCAATAATAGGAGCTGGCCTGAACTCCTTGGTTGGATCGAAAATATATCTATATGTTATATGCGTTTTTAAAACTTTACTACCGACAGATTCACATATTTTCATCATCTTCGGATTGAAACTTCCAATCCAGTTCATTTCAAAATCTGTATACCTTCCTGAAGGTTGAATAACCTTCGCTGCGGCCATTACAATAGCCCCCTCAAGACCTTTTCCCTGAAACTCTGGCACTACACCGAACACTACACCGAACATCTTCTTGCAAGCTCCTGTGTATTTATAGTAAAGAAATTTCAATTTACCCAGCAGATCCAGTTTACCATTTACATGTTTGAAAATCTGATTTACCTCAGGAATCATAATGAAAAAAGCTACAGGCTCATTGTCATAGTATGCAAACCAGACCAAATCTTCATCCATGACAGGCTCCATTTTTTTCATTTGGGCCAGAGCCAGAGCCTTTGAAGTTTCTCTGACGCCGGTATGTTTTACCCAGGCCTTGTTATAGATAATCCTGAAATCCTCCGCATACTTTTCGAGGTGCTTCTTTTTTATGCGTTCAAATCTATATTTAGGATCCCGATTTATCCTGTCAGCTTTTTCAGCATAAAGTTCTGGAAGTGGTGCATCTACTGGGCGATGGTAGGTATATTGTTCAAAATAGGTTTTCCACCCATAAGCTTCAAAAAGACTTCTGTAGTAAGGAAAATGATAAGGCATTCCATAATTAGGCTCTACAAAACCATCTACCAGTAAGCCCCACCAGTTAAGCCTTTCTCCGAAATTTATAGGACCATCCATAGCTTCCATTCCCTTCTCTTCGAGCCATTTTTTGCAAGTATCAAACAACATAAAAGCTGCCTCCTGAATATTTATACATTCAAAAAATCCCATTCCACCAGTAATATAATCAGTAGCTTTGGCCGTCTTGTTATTTACAAATGCAGCAACACGCCCTATTGTATTATTATTATCATCTTTTAACAGCCAGCGAATGGCCTCACCATGACGAAAAAACTTATTTACTTCCGGATCAAAAATTCCCTCAATGTCTTTGTCCAAGGGACGAATCCAGTTCTTATCTTCTTTATACAATCTGACCGGGAACATCAAAAACTCCTTCCTGGTTTGACTATCAGCAACTTCAACAATCTTCATTTTTGAGAAAATTAATTTAAACTCAAATCTACAACAAATTGGTGTTTTTACATTCACAATTAAAGAGGAGGAAAAATTCACTCAGCAATTGTAGAATTTTTCAACAAATATTGAGATAAACCACAACAAAATGATGAAAATATAAGGACTAAGGGCACAAACGCATCATTTTTTCTGAATATATATCAGAAAAACCATAATTTTGCTTTTTTAATACCTACTACAATGAGTGATCAGATCGAAGTTAAAGAGATAGAGAGTGCCTATAAAAGGCTTCAGGGAGTGGTAACGCATACATCCCTAATTCGGAACAACAATCTTTCGGAAGAGTATCAGGCTAATATTTATTTAAAGAGAGAAGATTTACAAATTGTAAGGTCTTATAAATTAAGAGGAGCATACAACCTTATCAGCAGTCTTAATCCCGATCAACTTAAGACGGGAGTTGTTTGCGCCAGTGCCGGAAACCACGCTCAGGGAGTTGCTTATTCCTGCAACCTTTTAAAGATCCAGGGAAAAATATTCATGCCAACTACCACCCCTAAGCAAAAGGTAAGTCAGGTGAAGTTATTCGGGAGAGAGTTTGTGGAAGTTATTCTTACAGGAGATACGTTCGATGATGCTTACTTTGAATCGATGAAATATTGCAAAGAGCATGGAATGGTATTTATTCATCCTTTTGAAGACCGCAAGGTAATTGAAGGCCAAGGAACTGTTGCCATAGAGATACTGGAAGATATTGATACAAAAATAGATTATGTTTTTGTCCCAATAGGCGGTGGCGGTCTGTCAGCAGGTGTTTCCTCCTACATAAAAAGTAAAAGTCCTGATACAAAAATAATAGGTGCTGAGCCACTTGGAGCACCTTCTATGGCTGAGGCAATCAAGCAAGGCAAGGTTGTTACACTTGAACAAATAGACAAATTTGTGGATGGAGCCGCAGTGAAAAGAGTCGGAGAACTTAACTATAATATCTGCAAGAAGCTTCTTGATGATGTGATAATAGTTCCTGAAGGGAAAGTATGCTCATTTATAATCAAACTTTATAATGAAGAAGCCATCGTAGCTGAACCTGCAGGAGCATTGAGCATTTCTGCGCTTGATTATTACCGTGAACAAATAAAAGGTAAGACTGTTGTTTGTATTGTTAGCGGCAGCAATAATGATATTGCCAGGATGGGCGAAATTAAAGAAAGGTCGCTTCTTTATGAAGGTCTTAAACACTATTTCATAGTAACATTCCCTCAACGTGCAGGAGCTTTAAGAGAATTTTTGGATGAAGTGTTGGGCCCCAATGATGACATAACAAGGTTTGAATACACAAAAAAAAATATAAAGGAAGAAGGCCCAGCATTTGTGGGCATTGAGCTGAAACACAGGGAAGATTACACTCAATTGATTGAGAGAATGAATAAGAAGAACATAAGTTATATAGAATTAAATAAAGACCCTAATCTATTTAATTACTTTATATAACAAGGAGTCCAAAAGTTCTCGATACACCTTTAAAAGGATTACCAGCAATGAAGATTAAGGCTTTATTTACATTAATGTTCTTTACTTTTCAAGGCCTGCAGGCTGAAAATCTGTCTGCTTTTTTTAGCAAAAGCAACAAATTCTTTTCAAAATATGTAGAGAAAGGAAAAGTAAATTATCAAAAGCTCAGTCAAAACGAAAAACCCTTGGCTGAGCTTACCAATCTTATAGCCACGGCTGACCTCTCCACTTCTGACACAACAGAAAAAAAGGCTTTTTATATTAATGCCTACAATATTCTTGTCATTAAAGAAATTACCGACAACTATCCTATTGAATCCCCTCAGGATGTTGATGATTTTTTTACTACCAAATTTATGATTGCAGGAGAAAAATTATCATTAGCTGAAATTGAAAAGAAAAAAATCTTCAGTCAATACAATGATATCCGGCTGGTATTTGTGATTTCATCAGGAATGATAGGATCTGCTCCAATTTTAAATGAAGCCTTTACCCCTAAAAATCTGGAGAAATTACTTACAGAGCAGGCCAAGCTCATTTCCAATGACAATAATTATATACGGGTTAAAAAGAACTCAAATCTGATATTGCTGGCGGATATTTTTAAAAGATCAGGAGCTAAGTTTAAAGATAAAGACCTGGTAAAATATGTTAATGCCTACAGGGAAGAAGATCTTCCGGAATCTTACAGCTTTGATTTTTATCCGGGGAATAGAAAACTTAATGATATCAAGTATTAATAAAAATGTCCTTCGCAATATTGAGAAGGAAATTTTTATTACAAATTTTAAGTGAGCTCCTCCTGAATCTTTCTCCTAAGGGATGGTCAACTTATTTGTAAATAATTATTTTAGTTCTAGTATACCCCAATCAAGCAAAATGCTTGATCAATTTTAGGTACAATCGAATACGTATGCATCAGCTTTACTCATCAAAATCGAAAAACTTAAGCCCATCATCTTTAGGTTGACTTTCCTCTAATGGCTCTGTTGCTTTATCTTCAGATACATTATCTCTTCTTTTCGGCTTAAATATATCCAGCAACTCTCTTTTCTCCTTTTTAAAATCTTCTTTGATCTTGTTCTTTGTCCGCTTGGTATCGTAAGCGATCTTATAATTATCAGTCGTTCCTTTTACAGTTAGGAATACGACGGACTGCCCCCTTTTGTCATCCTCAATTGCGCCAAAGGCTTCGTCTTTGTCTTTGTGTTTTCTCTTAAAGTTTTTTAACGGTACAGTCAACCTGTAGTCCATAACATGATCAAATGTATGTGTACCTGAAACAGAGATAGTGGAAACATTTGTAACGATAGTCATTTCAGGAATCGTAATGACCCTTTTTTCTATGTAGACTGTATTCTTCAACTCTGAAAATCTCACGTGCTCCAGTTCTTTTTCTTCAATGAATCGGGAAAGACTTTGCATGGGCTCGAAATTGTTAAGCTGTCCATTCAAAATCTTCACATCAACTTTAGCCACAACACTTTTATCATCTACAGAAAACTTCTCATTCATATTCATGAAAAGGTTTACATTACCTGTAATTTCACCCTTCAGATTCTTATCAATTATAAATTTCTGATCAAAGTTATTACACATGTAAAAGATACTATCTACCTGTATGCCGTCAAGCACAGTTTCAGAAGTAAGTTCAATATTGGAAGGGCTTGCAAAATTAAGGCTTCCATTTACAACCAGCTTTCCTCCGGCCAATCGGCAAGAAGCTCTTTCCAGAGAAATCCAGGGATCTTTCATACTGTAGACCCCTTTGACATTTTTTGCGTGGAACTTCCTGTAGCTAAACTTCTCTATATCACAATTAAGATGTACTTCATATTTTTTAAAAAATGGGAAAACCCTTTCTTCTTTTTCCTCCTCTTTATCATTAAAATCACCGGATGATTTTTTGGATGATTTTCCACCAACACTCAAGAGCTCTTCCACATCCAGATATCGTGAAACAAAATCGGCATCTACAAAGAGTTTTCTCTTTTTATTAAACATTCTTGCAAGCACATTTTTAAATAATCCATTGATTGTAAAATCACTCCTTCCGATATTTCCTTTAAAGTCATTTACAGCGATATCATTATTATTAAAAAGGAAATCACCGCTGATATTTGAAAGTTTGTAAGGTAGATTATCAATAAGCACATTGATTTTACTGGCAACGATTTGTCCCCCAGCGTTAAACTGGTCAGGATTTTTTTTCAGCTCCTCTGAGCTACCAGTAAAATTGATATCGAAATCCAGATTACCAGTAGCCTCCTTAACTTTTTCGACGGGATAAAAAGAAAATATTGACTCCAGAGACAAGGAACCTTCTGCTTTGAAACGAATAAAAGGATTTTCAAAATTTTCAAGGAGGAAGTCTCCTTTTACTGGTTTTCCATTCAGGCTAAAACTTATATCTGATAGTTTCAGAAAAGAAGTCTTTGCGTGATGTTTATTTCCATTAGAAAAATAGCCAACAAGGTTTACCTTTTCCAGGCGCCCCTTATAATCAGGGTGAAAAATAGAAGTATTGCTAATGCCAAACTCAACTACTATCAATGGATTTTTAGTTTCGCTGATCTCCCCTTTTACTGATGACTTAAAAAAGATATTTCCGGAACTCGCATAAGAGGAAAAACTTTCAGCAATCTTTTTGGGCATCAGACTTACAAGAGTTTGTATCTGGCCTTTTTTACCTTTAAATTCAAAATCAATAAATTTTTTATCTTTATAGGCAAAAGATCCGGACAGGTCAAATTCAGAATTTTCCACTTTGAGATTAGAAGGTAAGACAATAAACTGATCTCTTTCATTGTCCAGAATTAATTCACTAAGAATCTCAAGATTTTTTCCCTTGAAATAATCATGACCTGCAGCACGAATTTTATGAGAAACCAATTTGCCATCCAGGCCAATGTTATACCTTTTTTGTTCAAGTTTAATCTTAGCCGCCAAATCTTTTGCCAGCAAGTAATACCCCTGATCTTTAATTTCATTTACAAAAGACAGTTCGACATTATTCAGCTTTATTTTTTTTAGATTAAAGCCAACATCTTCAGAAGCGGAAGTCGTATCAGTCTTTAATATTTCATAGTTCGCCCTTCCCTGTTTGTCCGTTCGAATTGAAATTTTTGCATCTTCAACATAAAGATGGCTGATTACATATCTTTTTTGGAGCAAATCCCAAGGATCGAAAGCAAGAAAGACTTCTCCTGCTTCAGCAAGCTTCAAGTCACTACCCTCTATACTTTCAGCAATTTTAACTTTTTTAAACTCAAGGGTGATCTGAGGGAATTTTTGAAAGATTGACACTTCGACATTCGGATCTACATCAACTTTTGCAGTGAGGTAGGTATTTAACTCCTTAATAGTAAGGGCTATAATCTCTTTTTTATAAAAGGCGACAACCCCGGCTACAATTCCAACCAGTAGCAGCAAAACGAGTGCGATAAAGAGCACTACCTTTCCGATTATTCTGAGTTCTTTCAATTCAATTATTTGAGACTACAAATCAAAAATTTTTTTTGCGTATTTCTACGAGTATTAGCACTTTTTAGAACGGGCGAAAAAAAATATTTATTTTTTTTGATTAAGCTATTGCATTTATGAAAAAACCCTTTACCTTTGCATCGCGATTTCGGAAAAGGAATAGAGAAAGCAAAGAAGTTGCTTCAACAAACCAAGAAACGAACGAAATTAAAACTTATTGGGAGCTTAGCTCAGCTGGTTCAGAGCACCTGCCTTACAAGCAGGGGGTCACTGGTTCGAACCCAGTAGCTCCCACATAAAACGAAAGAGATGTAGTAATAACTGCATCTCTTTTTTGCTTTTAGCTCTGCTGGCTCAGTGCATCCCGACCATAGTCGGGAGGGGCAATGGTTCGAACCCAGTAGCTCCCACATAAAACGAAAGAGATGTAGGGATAACTGCATCTCTTTTTTGCTTTTAGCTCTGCTGGTTCAGTGCATCCCGCCCCCCAGTCGGGAGGGGCAATGGTTCGAACCCAGTAGCTCCCACTTAAAACGAAAGAGATGTAGTAATAACTGCATCTCTTTTTTGCTTTTAGCTCTGCTGGTTCAGAGCATCCCGATCATAAGTCGGGAGGGGCAATAGTTCGAACCCAGTAGCTCCCACATCTTAAGGACAACTTCAAAAGAGTTGTCCTTTTTTGTTTTATTGCACTCACTAAAATCGAGAGACGAAATACTTAGTAAGTGTGACATTAAAATGAATACTAGTGAAAAGATGTTAAGCATTCCACGCGAAGGTATTACTCAGGTTATTTTACAGATGCAATTAATCTGGTTGTTATTGAGATTGAACGATTGAGACATTAAGCAAATTTGCTTTTGAAAGATATGACTTGTGGTTACAATCAGTTTATATTACATTCTCACAAATAACCCTGGTTTTAGGCAAGCTTCCCGGGAAGCTTGTATTAATATAGGTTATCAGTTTCTCTCTTACAATACAACGTAAATCCCATGCACTTCCCGCGTCAGCTGCACTAATGAGGACTCTTAAGTCAACGCCCCTATCTGAAGCCTCTGTAACCTGTATTAAATTTACCTTACCATCCCAATATGCTTTTCCATCTGTTTCCAGTATCTTCTTTAATTCCAGTCTGAGGAGATCTAAAGGAACAGAGTAATCACAATAAATAAATACAGTTCCCAGAATATCAGAATTCACTCTTGTCCAATTTTGAAATGGCTTTTCTATAAAATCAGAAATCGGAATTATTAATCTTCTCAAATCCCAAATTCTAACAACAACATAGGTAAGTGTAATTTCCTCTATACGTCCCCATTCTTTTTCAACAATTACAACATCGTCAATCCTTATTGGCTGAGTAAATGCTATCTGAAAGCCCGCCAGAAGATTGGCAATTGACTTCTGAGCCGCAAGGCCTATAATTATTCCTGCAATACCTGCTGAAGCAAGAATACTCGTCCCCAGCTCTCTCACTCTGGTAATAGTCATTAAAGCTATTGAAGACGCAACAAGAATTATTATAATTGTTGATATGCTCTGCAAAAAGTCAATTTGTGTTCTTGCTTTTCTTTCAGCGAGATTATTTTTGGTATTAACATCAAATTTTAAATAAAGGATTTCCTTAATAAATCCAGTAACACAAATCAGAACGTTAGCAATGGCAATAATCAGAACGATGTAAAATACCTTATGTAATCGTATCGCAAATACCCCTGTATAATTTGTAAAGGTAAGTCCAATGTTAAGCGCCAATACAGAAAAAAAAATCTGAACTGATGATCTTAAATTTTTTACGAATAGTGATGCGGCCACTCTCTCTTTAAAGAGGACTTTTATTCCTTTTAAAATCAAAAAGCTAAATATAAAACCTAATAAAGCACTTAAGCCTAAAATAAAAATATTTTCAATTTCGATAGGTGCCCTTAATAAGAGTTCTGTATACAATTCTTCCATATGTAATATAGGTTGGACTCTAAAATATCCCATAAACAATATCATTAGCATTAAAATCAGATTAGATTTTTATCTATGAAAAATTATTATCCTGAATCATCAAAAAAGAACACATATAAAGAACTTATATAATTAATCAAATGTTCATTTTCCCCTTGATCATTCCTTAACAAAGAGATAGAAAACTTCTAATTTCATTCTAATCTGCTCAAAAAACTTAAATCGTAATATTATGGTTTCTTCCTCAAGATTATGGAAAAGACAATAATAGTATCTAATCGCCTACCTGTTTCAATAAGCAAGAAAGACAATCACACGATATTCACATCAAGTCCAGGAGGCCTCGCAACTGGCATGGCATCAGTGAGTAAGTCAATGAACTCGATTTGGATTGGCTGGGCAGGATTTCATCCCGAAGATTTTTCTGAAAAACAAGATGAATTAAAATCTAAATTATCTGATCAAAATCTATTTCCCATCTTTCTTGAAAAAGACGATGTAGAGCAGTTTTATGAAGGTTTCAGCAATACGACTCTGTGGCCTCTATTTCACTATTTCCCTAAATACACTTCTTGTCACGAAGAACAATGGGAGGTGTACAAGAAAGTCAATCAGACCTTTTGTGATGAAATACTAAAGCATGCCAATGAAGACGACTTCATATGGATTCATGATTATCATTTACTGCTTCTCCCCGGCCTTTTAAGAGAAAAATTACCTAAAGCAAAAATTGCATTCTTCCAGCACATCCCTTTCCCATCATACGAAATCTTCAGAATACTTCCCTGGAGAGAAGAAATATTAAAAGGTATTATCGGAGCAGATCTGATAGGGTTTCATACAAATGACGATGTAAAACATTTCCTTACATCAGTTCAAAGGATACTAGGTCTGGAAAACAAAATGGGGGTAATAAGAAGCGAAGATCGTTTGTTTAAAGTTGATGCATTTCCATTGGGTATTGATTATGACAAATTTCAGGAACTAGCATTAGCTAAAACAACAGAAAGGCAGGTCGGACTTTATAGAAAACAGTTCCATGACGTGAAGCTTATCTTATCAATCGACAGGCTTGATTACTCTAAAGGAATACCCGAAAGACTCAAAGCCTTCGATTACTTTCTTGAAAAGAATCCAGAATTCAGAGAAAAAGTATCTCTTTTGATGATTGTTGTGCCATCAAGGGAAAAGGTTCAGTTATATAAAAATTTAAAAACAGAAATTGATGAACTTGTAGGCAATATCACTTCCAAATACAGGACTGTTAATTGGAACCCAGTGCTATACTTTTACAGAGCATATCCATTACAATCACTTTCTGCATTTTACAATCTTTGTGATGTTGCCCTTATAACTCCTTTGCGCGATGGGATGAATCTTGTCTGTAAAGAATATGTCGCCAGCCGTCATGACGGAACCGGATCTCTTATTTTAAGTGAAATGGCTGGAGCAGCGAAAGAATTATCTGAAGCAATCATAATAAATCCCTATAATATTCAGGAATCTGCTGAGGCAATTAAAACTGCACTTTGCCTTCCCTTTGATGAGCAAAAGAGAAGAATATCGGACATGCAGCTATTGCTGAAAAAATATGATGTCATTAACTGGACTACTGTCTTTCTCAATTCCTTGGAAGAGATAAAACAAAAGCAAGCAGAAATGGCGATGAAGAAAGTCTCGAAACAAATCAGAGATAAAATTGTCACAGACTTTATCTCAGCGCAAAAGCGTATCCTGTTTCTTGATTATGATGGAACATTAGTTTCATTTCAAAACAGACCAGAGCAGGCAAGTCCTGATGAAGAACTTAAGGATATGATCAGAAAACTATGCGAAATCTCCAATCTTACAGTTGTCATAATCTCTGGAAGAGATAAAGCAACCCTGGAAAAATGGTTTGGAAACTTCAAACTGGACATTGTTGCAGAGCATGGATTCTGGATTAAGAAGGGAAGAAAATGGAAAGCAATGATTCAATTACAAAACGAGTGGAAAATACAACTGCTTGAAATCCTTACCCGATTTGTAGGAAAAACGCCCGGATCTTTTATTGAAGAGAAAGATCACTCTCTTGTCTGGCATTATAGAAAAGCTGATACTGATCTTTCAAACACACGAAAAAAAGAACTACTTGATTACCTACAATACCTTACTACCAATATGGGGCTATCTGTACTTGAAGGGAATAAAGTTGTGGAAATAAAAAGTTCTTTGATTAATAAAGGAAGAGCTGTAAAGAGATATCTTAAGTCCAACTATGATTTCATATTTGCAGCGGGCGATGACTGGACAGATGAAGATATGTTCAAGGTAATGCCAGAACATGCGCATACTATAAAAATCGGATACTCCTTATCCGCCGCAAAATATAGCATGCCAGAGCATTTCAGAGGAACTGACATAGGAATAAGGGGGTTCCTTGCTGAATTCGCCAGCTCATAAAAACGAATAGATAAACTAATGGCATTGTATTATTAAAGAGAAAAGAGGGTTTGTCTCCTTCCTGAAGTGGAGACTGGTAGACAGTAATTTCAATATAACCTCCCATCGGAACAAAAGGAAAGTACTTCCACAAGTATATATAAATGAATATATCGATTCTTTACTTAAACACATGAAAAAGTATCTATCCAAGAAATAGATTGATAAATCTTCATGCCTAAATGTATCCACAGACTTGTGAAATGATATATGATTTAAAAGAAGAGTGAGATGCGGATCCGAAACAAGTTAACAATTCAGTTCACAGGCATAGTATTTTGTATTCTTATAGTATTTAGTGCATCAATCTATACTGCATTCTGGAAATACAGAACCTACTATTTCAGAAAACGCCTAAAAGAGAAAGCATTAAATACTACAAAAATGCTTATCGAAGTCAAAGAGATCAATACAGATCTGCTAAAAAAACTGAGAAGGAAATACTTTCTGACCTTCCCGAATGAATTCGTAAGAATCTATGACAAATACGATAACCTGGTATATAAAGATGATACCATAAACTACAAACTTCCTAATGAGCTGCTTCAAAAAATCAGAAGCGAAAAAAATTATTCTTTTTCTATAAAGGGCAGGCAAGTTGTGGGCATAGACTATGATGGAACCTACGTAATAACTGCCTCAGCAATTGATAAGGATGGATATGAGACCCTCAAATTTCTGGCTCTTTCTTTATTTGCAGGAAACTTCATTGCATTAATAATTATCTTTCTATCAGGAAAATTTTTTTCGTCAAAGGCTTTATTTCCTATTGCTGATATTATCGAAGAGGTTGACAACATTAATGAAGGCCATACAGGCTTAAGATTAAAGAATAGGGACGGTAAAGATGAAATAGCTACATTGGCTAATTCCTTTAACAACATGTTCGACAGGATAGAAGATACTTTTGAGAATCAAAGCAAATTCATCTCTCATGCTTCCCATGAATTAAGGACTCCTCTTACATCAATTACCGGGGAAATTGATGTGGCCTTACTAAAGGACCGCACATCTGAAGAATATAAAGCAACACTTTACTCCATATTGGAAGAGTCTCTTGCACTTACTGAACTTTCCAATAAATTACTTAAGCTACTTCAATCCAATAATAAAAACCTTAATGCTGACAGAATTAATTTAAGACATCTTATAGATCGGCTTGAAGAAGAGATATACGAACGCAGATACAAAAACAAGTTTAAAATTGAGAATCGAACATCAAAAGAATTAAGTATTTTAGAGATTTTTGGAAACGAGGATTTGATTAAGGCTGCTTTAATCAATGTGATAGACAATGGATTTAAGTACTCTGATTACCCGGTTACTCTTAAAATAAGCAGGCAAGAAGGAACAAAGATATCCTTCAAAGTAATAGATCATGGAATTGGTATAGACAAAGATGATCTCAGCAAAATTATTCAGCCATTCTATAGAAGCTCTAAAGGTAACGAGAAGAAAGGCTTTGGCATTGGGCTTTCATTAACAGAAAAAATAGTAACGCTCCATAAAGGAACATTAGAAATATTTTCGAAGCCAAAATTTGGGACTCAGGTCACTTTGACATTTCCTATATAAATAGGAATCACATAAAAGTCTTGCCTATCATTTTCAAAATTTGGAAGTGCATAAAATTATCCATGGAGGAGTTTCTCTTTGTGTTTTCATTAAAATTCAATGGCTTAATTGTGTAGCCATCAATCTTGAAACTTTCAGCACGAATCCTGTTTTTTTCTTCATTAGATGTAGTCATTACGAAAATTCTAACTAAATCAAATCTTCTATCCTTCCTTATCTCTTCCAAAAATTCAAATCCATCCATCTTCGGCAAATTAAGATCAATTACAATAATATCAGGAATTGGAATTTTATTGACTCCATTAAGTAACTCTAATGCCTCTACACCATTATGAACAGAATGAAAATCTATCGGAAGATTAAATTTTTGTATAGCTCGCTCAAAACTATATAAGTCTAGTTCATCATCTTCTAGTAGTAAAATAGATTTAGCTGCCATATTCATTATAAAGAAATCCCTTGCCTTACTTTTTATCAGTAAAGAGTAAAGGGCTAACACGATCCACGAGATAGGCAGATCGCAACTAATGTTATATATGATAATAAATAACACATAAATTTACTCAGATGATTGAGGTTCGGAATTAGAATTTAATTAGAATTAAAATTCCAGTTCAAATTTCCACCTGAGAAGATTAAAGGACTTTTCTGTTAATATTAAAGCGAAACACATTTATAAATCATTGCGTCTCAACAGTCCATATATGTATCTCACTAGGCACAAAATTAAGATGGAACTTATGATCTTAGGCATAAGTTAATTTAATAAAAAAAGACCATGAAAAATATTTTGATAATAGCTATAATGTTCTTGGGATTTGCTTGTAGTAGCAATAAAACAACCGTTTCATCAACCCAGGTGCCTGATGAAGTCGTTGCATCATTTAACAGAAGGTATCCTGATGCAAAAGATGCTACATGGAAAATCAATAATGAAGGATTATATGAGGTTAAATTTGAAGATGGAGCGGGTAAGAACCGTGATGTTTTTTATCGGGGAGACGGTGACCTAGTTAGAGTTGATAAGTAAAAATGATGAGGCCAAGTCTGGCCTCATTTATTTATACACATTTAAAGCTTTTTTGCATAAAATTTCCTTCTTTAAAAGACTCTCTAATTCTTATAAGTAAAAAAGCTGTCCTAATAATAAGGACAGCCCTTCTCAGTGAAATTTGAAGAAAAAGATTTTATAAAACTTATCTGACCACAACCTTTACTACGCTACTTCTCCCCTCAGATTGAACTATTAAACCATAAATTCCGGACTTTAGGTTACTGATATCAACCTGCCCCTCGCTTCTACCTTGCTGAAGTAGTCTGCCTGAATAGTCCAAAATGGAGTATTCGAAATTCCCTTGCAATCCTTGAACCTGAATAAACTCATCTGCAGGGTTCGGATATATGTCGATAGTAAGTTGATTGTTTCTTCCTATGTTAGTAATAATTCTCTCTGCAAGTATTGCCGTACCAAAAAGAGAAGGATCCTGCCATGCGTTATCTTCACCAGCATTCCAGGATAGCTTTTTATCTCTGCCACTGCCATCGTCATCGTCATTAATCATAAAATCAATACCAATAAGTTGGTCTTTCGCTGGTGTACCCTGTAATGTTGACCAAGGAATACTTGCTTCTATGATGTAACCATCAGTAGTGCTAACGCTGCTATAGACAATTCCTGCAGAAGATCTTCCGGATGGTAATGTCCCTACCACTGCCCCGTCGTTCCAGCCGAATGTATACTGAACATCATTAGCTCCATAGGTGGTTGCTTTATCGTTATTGATATCAAAGTAAAACTCAACAGCATCATCTTCATAACTATTAGGACTGTCATTGGTCTTCACATTGTCGGTTACAACAGCCAGAAGATATACATTTGTATTGTCCCACATAATTTTAGCTGAACCGCTTAAATCGTTGCTGTTAGATATCGTTCCAACAAGAGTTTTTGTAGCAGTGATGGGTGCAACAATTGGATCATTCCACAATTCATCCACAACTCCATCTATAGTCGGAGCAATGTTTGTATTGTAAATCTTGTAGGTATAGGTAACTTTAACAGTGATAGCAGCTCTTGGCCCTTCACAACCACTCAAAGTTTGAGAAACATAATACGTCACAGTTCCTGGTGCAGATGTATTTGGAACTGGAGCTGAAGCTAAAGCAGTACCACCTGTCTGCACTGTATACCACTTCAAGCTGGTTCCGGAAGCTGTTAATGGAGTTGCGATATCACCAAGTTCATATGCAACAGAAGCTGTTACTGTCGGAGCAGGAGTTGCGCAAGGATTTTCACAAGCAGGTTTATAAACTTTAAAATTACCAGACACATTTAATAACGCGAGCATATATAACATACCGTCGTAGTACCTCCATTGCCCGCTAGGGACTGCCATGTTCCAGAATGCCTGCACAAAAGGTGTAGAAAGCGCTGTATTACTTGTTGCCAGAGATGCTACCGCATTGCAGGCAACAAGCCCTCCGGATTGACTTCCTTCTGCACCTGAGCCATCCCAATTATAATGACTTTGATAGTTAGCTCCACGATTTTTAAAGAAAGTTAGATAACGCTCAGCAACCGCTGGTTGCAAAGGATCTGCTTTAAACCAATGGTAGTCCATCCCTATATTCATAATACTTCTCCATGCATCATACATAAACCTGTGACTATTGGAGTTGAAGGAAGTAGATTTAGGTGTTCCGTCAAAATTAGAGTAGTCTGTTGTTAAGCCAGAACTAGAGTGAGAAGCATCACGAAGTAACTTTCTTGCTGCTGCCGGTGTCTGTGACCAAAAGTTTTTATTCGTAGTTGACCAACGAGCCCACAACTCCCAAAAGGCAGGTAAGTTATAAGAAGGGTCAGTGTAGTCGTACGACCCCTGATTAGGTCCAAATGTTATTAATTTTGAATTGGTATTGAACAAATTATTGATACCACCAGCACCTGTTTTGCTCTGCACCTTATTTAAAACAGATTGTGCTTCAGCAGCATAATTAAAAATTCCTGTACCATTTCCCCAACGGTTAGCAGCAAAGAATAAGGCTGTTACAAAATATGCTTCACCATCCGGAGCAGGGTTATTATCCTTAGCACTTCCACTTGTATTTAATGACCATCTAAAGAACCCATCCAGATTTCCGGATGTATGATGCATGTAGGTCTTGGTCCATCTCCACAGTTTATCAAACTCAGCTTTTTTGTCAAGCTGCACACAAATCATCATTCCGTAAGACATACCTTCCGAGCGGACATCATTATTAGCCACATCAAGAATGTAGGCCATGTCTTGCCCTACCGGATAATACAATTGCTGATTTGAGTTACCATAGAAAATCTGCTGAAAAGCGTTGTTGATCTTGGTATTAATTTCTGTATCGTTTTTGTTCAAAAGTTCTTTGAACATATTTCTGTAAACGCCCGTAAAATAAGCACCCTCTCCGGTTTCTTTACAGAGATCCTGTGCATGAGAATTTCTGCTGGTGCAGAGGAACAGCACCATAAGTAATCCGCACAGCAAATTAATTCTTTTGGGAAAAAGATTCTTCATAAGCTAACAGTTTAAATTAGTTGGAAAATTTTTAATAGTTTGTATTATAAGTATATAGGTTTTAAAATTTACAATTCCGGCTCCATATAGGGTAAATACAGAGACCATATAAACAAAATCCCTCCGCCCAACTTACAATCTTGGCAGTACACAGAGGTAAATAAAAAGTAAACATCCTTTCTAAAAAAAATCTGATTAGATCTTTTTTAAATTCTATTGCTTGTTCTTACCTCAGCATATTCTGGGCTCAAAGAATAAAAACAACTATTTAAAAATTTTTACAAGAAAGAACTACCAGAGTTCATTTCCTCCAAAAGCACATTTCTGGTTATTAGAATTTTAGATGAGGAATAATGTATCCCTCCCTCTTAATAACACCTTATAATCAAAGCAATAAAAAATAAATTAGAAGAGATTGACAGATTAGTAAAAATTTAAAAGGCCGGAAAGATTTTCCGGCCTTTTAATGCATCATTTTGTTGCTGTTTCACTTTACTGATGAAACAGTACCAGATTGTATTAACTACCTCTTAACTGTTATCTTCTTTTGCACGATTGAATTATCCTTCTTAATACTAAGGACATAGATTCCCTCTTGTAATCCGCCTACATCTATCTTTACTGTATTTCCTGCAACTTCAGTTTTCTGAACAACTTCCTTACCCAATACATCTATTAAGGTGAAAGTCGCATTTGATAAATCCAGCTCTGAATCTATATATACTTCTCCGCTCGCAGGGTTTGGATAGAAATTAGCAAATACTGTGCTTGCTGATGACCAGAACCCTGTAACGCTACCTGATGTTACAGTTGTCACAGATGAAGTTGTAACTCCACCATTACTGTCGGTTACCCTTACTGTTATAGAATGATCTCCAGGGCTTGGGTTATTCCATACAAAGCTATAAGGTACAGTTGCGCTCGTGCCAATGACATTGGTCCCATCCAAAAACTCCACCAGAGTAATACCTCCATCCGGATCAGATATGTCTGCCGAAATCGTAACTGAACCTTCAATTATTGCATTGGATAAAGGTGAAGTAATCGTAATGACGGATGGTTGATTTGCATTCACAGTTACCTGTAGAGCCTGAGATTTTGCTTTACATTGAGAAGCATTTGTTACTTCCACAGTATAAACTCCAGCTTCAGTTGCAGTATATTTTGATTCTGTACCTACTTTTACATCATTTCTATACCACTGATAAGTTAATCCTGAACCTGAATTGGCTTGCAACCCAACACTACCTCCTATAACAAATGTAGTTGGTCCTGAAGGTGTGATAACAGCATTCGGATTTGCATTCACAGTTACTTCTATAAGAGCTCTCGAACTTTCACAACCGTTTACATTCTGACTAACATAATACTTTGTTAAGCCTGCTGAAGTCGTAAGGGGCACGGGAGCTGATGATGCACCTGTACCTCCTGAAGCGGAAGTAAACCACAATAGCCCTGTACCAGTGGCAGACAACGGATTTGCTGTTGCATTCTGACAGTATGTCAGGGTAGCAGTTACTGCTGGAGGAGCAGGAGTAGTACATGGCAACAGACCTTGCAGAATAGCTGTACCAAATAAAGAAGGATTCTGCCATGCATCATCTGTCGATGCATTCCATGATAATTTACCATCCCTTGCGCCATTGTCATCATCATCATTGATCATAAAATCCATCCCCAAGAGCTGTCCGATAGCAGGAGTTCCTTGTAAGGTTGTCCATGGTATTCTAGCTTCTACGATATATCCTCCGGTACGTGCTATTGCTGAATAGGTTATCCCAGCAGTTGATCTTCCGGAAGGCAATACTCCAACGGTGGTTCCATCATTCCATCCAAATGTATACTGAACATCATTTGCTCCGTATGATGTGGCCTTATCATTGTTAATATCAACATAAAATTCCACTCCATCATCGTCGTACACGTTCGCACTTTCATTTACTTTCGTTTCATCCGAAACGTCTGCAAGTAAATAAAGATAGGTATCATCCCACAGCACCTTTGCATAGCCCGATAAATCTGCAGCATTTGATACTGTGCCAGACAACAATTTAGCCGCACTTACAGACAATACACTTGCATGGCTCCAAGTAGGATCAATAGCTCCATCAATTGTAATAGGAGAACCTGTTTTAAATATTTTATAGGTATTTACAACATTTACTCTTACAGATGCCCGCGGACCTTCACAACCATTCAAAGTCTGACCTACATAATAGGTGGTGGAGCCAGTAGTTGAAGTGTTTGGAGTGGGAGCAGAAGATAAGGCAGTACCACCGGATTCAACTGTATACCACTTTAAACTTGTACCAGTTGCAGTTAATTGACTAGCTGTTGCATTTTGTTCATAAGTAATAACAGCAGATGGAACTGTAGGTGCAGGTGTGGAGCAGGCATTACATTCTTTTACTGTAATATTTGAACTTCCGGTACTTTGATATCCTTCTGACTCCATGATCTGGTAATCCCAGGTAGTACCCATATTCATACCCAAACTCCTCCATTTATCTACGTGATTTTTGAAAGTCACAGTACCACTTGACCTTTTAGAGGTACGAACACTCCAATATTGTTGAAATGTAGCATCACCTATAATGGAAGGTTTATTGACCCGGGTAGATACGTAAATATTATAAGTACCTCCGTCACTGGTAAAAGAACCTTTGTGAATTATATCACTTGTGTTACCCGGAGGTGTCCATTGACCATAACTTTCAACGACATAGTATTCAATTAAAGGATCTTTAGTCCAGCCGTAAACAGCTAAAAACCCATTACTTCCTCCATTGTAAGACCCTTCAAAACATACCGTTCTGTCTGCTTTTCCAACTTTCCAGCCTTTTCCGGCAGTAAAGTTATTGATATTATTCCAGGTAGTGCTGTAGTTCCCACCAGGACCTAAAGTCATAGATGCAGAACCTCTTTGTCCATCATTCCAGAAGGAATAGAAGTATCCGTCATGGGTACCTTGAGTATTATTGGTTATTGTCTGAGCATAACTTTGTTGCCAAGAGAATAATAAAGTAAATACTGCCATTGACAGCATTCTGAGTGAATCTCGACAGAGTAATATTCTTTTCATAAAATATCTTGTTTAATTAATGACTTAAAATTTCATTGAGCAGCTTATTTGAAGTGGCAGTACACAGAACCAGCTAAAAAGTAAACACATACAGAAAAAAAACTTTTCTTAGTTCGTTTACAATTCAATTGACTATGTGTAGTCCTCCAAAACATCTTTAAACCATTATAAATCAAGATTATGAAAAAACTTATACTTCTGATTTTCTTATTCATTAATGTCACCTGCTTTGGCCAGCAATATTCTCAAAAATGGTCGGACATAAATTATGCAGGTGACAATCAAGGTTTTCACAACCTTGACATCTACCTGCCAAAGGTAATTAAGGATAAATATCCTGTGGTTGTATATATTTATGGAAGTGCCTGGTATAGCAATAATTCCAAAGGAGCAGACATGAACACTGTAGGAGCAGCATTACTGGATGCAGGATTTGCAGTAGTAACACCGAACCATCGATCTAGTGGAGATGCAAAGTTTCCTGCTCAGATCCATGACATAAAAGCTGTAACTAGATTTATCAGGGGCAAAAGCGCAGATTATAAATTTGATACAACCTTCATAGGTATCAGCGGAAGCTCATCCGGAGGGCACCTAGCATCATTAGCAGGAACAACCAATAATGTTAAAAATTATACAGTGGGCTCTGTTACAATGAACATAGAAGGGGATCTTGGGAAATACACTCAATATAGCAGTTCTGTAGATGCTGTTTGTGACTGGTTTGGCCCAATTGATTTCTTTAAGATGGAAAACTGTAATACTTACAAATCCGGAAATTCTCCCGAGTCTGATATTATAGGGGGACCACTCCCATCTAATTTAGATAAACTAAGACTTTTAGGTCCTATTACCTACATTGACCCAACAGATCCTCCGTTCCTAATTTTCCATGGAAGCAGCGACAATGTAGTTCCAAGCTGCCAAAGCCAGTTTTTTAATACTGCTCTGAAAAATGCAGGTGTAGAAAGTGAATATATATTAGTTCAAAATGGCCAGCATGGTCCGGGTGTCAATAATGTACAAACTAACCTTCAGAAGATGGTAACTTTTTTCCAAAATGCGAGGGAAACTGTAGTAACTTCCATTTATGAAACAGCTCATAATTCATCAGCACTCATAGTAATCTCCGAGAACTCAACTGTTGATCTTTCGACATTATCAATTGGAAAAATTGAAAAATATGAACTAGCAGATATGTCAGGCCGAATGGTTCATTCAGGATCTTCAACCGGAAATCATATCTATCTTGGCGGATTAAATAATGGCATCTATATACTTTCGCTTTACACTTCAAATGGTGAAAAACTGGTACAAAGAGTAGCAAGTTGGAGATAATTATCAACTGTAATTCAATTCGGATCAACTCTGATCGTAAAAAGGTATAATTAAAAAAACAATCAACAGAAAAGGTTCAGGCAATTAAAACTCCTGAACCTTTCTGTTTTATTAAGAACCTTCTCTTATTATTTATATCTGAAATGATGATAAGTTTGGATATATAACTTGATTAGATTGTTTATTCTTGAAAAGAAATCTTACTGCCTATTAATCCTAATCACGTCCTGACTATCTACCTGATTAATAAACAGAAAGTATATTCCAGGCATAAGATTTTTACCTGCCTGCAGTTCATCCGCTCCTTGGCCCCGCTCTATTAAAGTACCTTTCGCATCAGTGATGTGGTATTCAAAATCGCCATCCTTCTGAATATGTATTCCCGATTCTGAAAATGGATTTGGATATAAATTAACATTTCTATCTTTATTAATTTTTAACCCTGTTATCACATCAGAAAACTCCATATAATTCAAATTCATATAACTCGCATCAAAAGCAATTCGCATAATATGCTCTCCTGCTTTTAGATTTACATTTTTTACAGTTACTGTTTGCCATGCTTGCCAGCCTCCTGTATTAGGGACATTCACAGGACCAGTAACATCAACACCATCCATTTCTATATGAAGCACTTTGCCATCGCCATCTGCAGCCACCCTTACATTAAGATCGTATTGCCCTGAAGCTACAACATTTACTGTATATTCCAGCCATTCCCCTTGAAGGATATACCCTACATTGTAGGCACCTTCGGAGTCCTGGGTAGTTTCTATATCCACTTCATCATTTCTAAATGTAGCTTTTCCTTCATTCCCATTGGCATTGGCTTCATGGTATGCCATTCCTTCTCCTCCAAGATCATACTCTTCAGCCTCAATTCTTCCAGGAATCAGGTGGGCCTCTCCTTTAAATGGTTCCTGTTTCAGTTCTTTGGCTAGTGTAAATGTGACATAGTTGAGATTTACAAAATCGGTAGCAACAATGGAAATACGCAAAACTTTTTGTCCGGCAGCAAGATTGACATCCTTTACTTTTACCGTTTGCCAGGTTTGCCAGCCGCCCGTATTGGGTATGACTACATTGCCAGCGATTTCGCTTCCATCCATCGCCAGCGAAACTGTTCTGCCTGTTCCATTTGCAGCTACTCTCAGATCAAGATCATAAGTTCCCGGAGTTTTTATATCAACACTGTATTCAAGCCACTCTCCGGCAGTTGCGTATCCAATATTATATCCTGCTCCAATATCTGTACAAATCTCAATATCTACATCTTCATCAGTTCTGAAGTTTACTGAAGGAGTAACCTGGCTACCCGGGCTATCATCACTGTATGCAAAGCCATTACCCCCCAAATCAAACTCTTCAAACTGAATAGTACCGGGAATAACATGCGGACTACCCTTGTATGAACTTTGTGGCACATTAACTTTAATTGTAATAGTTGCTTCAGCAGTTTTACCCTGACTATCCGTGGCTACAGCTTTTATCTGGTAATTGCCCGCAAGTACGCTTGGCCAGGTATATGAATAAGGAGCGGAGTTATCAGTATTAATTAAAGTGCCGCCAGCATAAAATTTAACATTGGTTATACTGCCATTAGGGGAAGTAGCAGATACAGACAATTCTATATTACCACCCGCAGTAAAGATTGAATTATTTACAGGCCCAACAAATGTAACAGAAGGGTTAGTAGTTGCCGGAAGTAAGCTTAGCATCTTCTGAGCATACCGCTGCCCCAGGGTCCTATAAGAAGCAGAAGTAAAGTGTAGTTTATCTCCTACATGAGGAAGTCCTGCAGCAGAAACAACATGAGCATTCGGAACAACTTTTGGCATGGTTGCAATAACAGAATTATGTCCTCCGCAGGCACCACCTTCTGCCGTAGTAACAAGCTCCCCAACCAACAATGGAACCTTAACCGGGTCCAAACCTAAATCTTTGATCAGATTGTCATAAATTGCTTTAACCTTTGCCGGCCATGTCGATTGCATGTTGTTGGTTTCACCCTGATGCAGAAGAATCCCTTTGATAACGCCGTCCTTTTGTGCAATTTTTGCCACTTCAACCAGACGGCCATATGGATTGCCTCCATACTGGGCAATCGTACCTTGCATCCAGCTTGGAGCTGTTGCTACATAACTCGAATAATTTACCTTATCAAACAGAGCAATATCACAACCTCCAATTGCGACAGACACAACACCTACCTTAATATTAGAAGGAAGATTGGCAACCATAGTCCTTCCAAAATAATCTGAAGGCCCTAAGCCTGTATTACACCTCACAAGAGGAGGATTGGCTGTCTGCCATTTCCCCAATGTGTAGGACTTGCCACCTGAATTACAATTAACAGCTCCAATCACCTGAAACCGGCTATCAACCGATCTATCCTGAGTCTCAATCGTAGCAGCTCCTTCCATATTGGATTGACCAAAACAAAGATAAATATGAAAGTTTGGGTCCTGAGCAAAAGAGATTTGCGAAGAAACAAACGTCAGCACTATAAGCATCCAACGGGCAATAGGAGATTTTTTCATAATATTGAATTCAACAGCCATAAGAAGTTGGGGAAAAAATATAGCTGGCAGATAAAAATTACCTGCCAGTTAATTCTGTATACATTAATGTTTCAAAATCTTTTGTACAAATGTCTCTTTTCCAATTTCAATCGTCAGAACATATGCACCCGGCTTAAGGTTATTTCCAACCATGGCATTTCCAGTAACAGTTCCTGATTCCAGTTCCAATCCACGAAGATCAGTAATCCTGTATCGGAATTCTTCAGAGACATTTATTGCTAATCCAGCATTCCCAAACGGATTAGGAAACACTTTTATATCTGATAAAATGGCATTATCTGTTCCGGTAATCACATCTCTGAACTCCAGGTAGTTCAAATTCATATAATTAGCATCAAAGACGATACGCATGACATGTTTTCCTGCAGTAAGAGAAACATCATTCACTGTAACAGTCTTCCAAATCTGCCAGCCACCCGTATTTGGTATACTGATCGGGCCTGTAACATCAATCCCATCCATTTCAATATGAAAGATTTTACCATCTCCATCTGCTGCTACTCTTAAATCAAGATTATAAGAGCCTGTACCAGCAATTTCAACTGTATACTCAAGCCATTCTCCCTGAAGAATATAGCTTATATTATATGAACCATCAACATCTCCTGTTGTTTCGATATCTACTTCATCGTCCCGGAATGTTGCTTTTCCTTCATTACCATTTGTATTAGCTTCATGGTATGCCAAGCCCTCACCTCCAAGATCATACTCTTCTGCCTCTATTCTTCCTGGTATCACATGTGCAGAACCTTTAAACGGTTCCTGTTTTAATTCTTTGCTTAGGGTGAATGTAACATAGTTCAGATTCACATAATCAGTAGCCCCAATAGTGACACGCATAATCTTTTGGCCTGGCGTAAGATTAATATCTTTAACTGATACAGTTTGCCAGGTTTGCCAGCCTGAAGTATTAGGAATTGCTACATTGTTTGCAATAGTAAGTCCATCCATCGCTACCGAAACTGTACGACCGGTGCCGTTGCAAGCAACACGAAATGCCAGATCATATACACCTGCTGTTTTCACATCAACAGAATATTCAAGCCATTCACCTGCAGTAGTCCATCCTATGTTATAACCACCTCCAGCATCAGTACATTCCTCAATATCGACATCCTCGTCGTTTCTGAAAGTAACACCTGTTTCACTACCAGGGCTGCTGTCCATATAAGCATTACCATTTCCTCCTACATCAAAGTGTTCCAATTGAATTGTACCAGGAATAGAATGCAAAGTACCATTATAAGGACCCTGAGGCTGATTTACTTTAATTGTGATAGAGGTTTCGGCTGTTTTATTTTGACTATCTGTAAGTACTGCACGAACCTTATATGTGCCAGCAGCAACGTTTGTCCAACTGTAACTGTAAGGAGCTGAATCATCAGAGCCCAATAAGGTATTTCCATTATAAAATTTTACGTTAGCTATAGTTCCATTTGGTGTAGCAGCTGTAGCCACTAAATTAATAGCAGCAGGAGCTGTATATACAGCATTGGCAGGCTGAGTTGCCAGGGTTATAGAAGGGCCTACATTTAGAGAGAAGTTTCTTAGAAACTTCCATAACTCAATGGTTGTATGTACACCTGCATCATCATTAGAATGCCAATGTCCTTTTCCATCCAGAGTAATTAGAGAAACAGCACTGTTCTTACAAGGTCCCCAATACTCCATCACAGACCTTGAATTCGGTTTATTAGTAGGATATGGTGTAGTTCTTGTCCCTGTAGAAGGGCACTGATTCCAGTTCCTCCACTTTTGAAGCATCGCCACCACCCCTTGCTGGTTGCCACTAGCCTGGTAGTATACTACATCATCAGATGTTCCATGAACGTGAATGATAGGCATAGGCCTCGAACTGGCAGTGGTATTTGAAAATAAGTATCCTGAAACCGGTCCAATTGCAGCAATTTTGTCTGCTATTTTATTAGCAGTATGGTAACTCATCATACCACCCATAGAAAACCCGGATACATATACCCTATTCCTGTCGATGCCGAAACGAGTGACCATCGATTCAATAATAGCTAAAATAAAATCCGTATCTCTGTTTCCATTTATATCCCAGGAATTATTAACTCCGGCAGGATAGACCACAACAAATTTTGCAGTATCTGCCACTAACTCCCATTTTGCCTGGCCCTTCTGATAATTAATATCCTGATTCAGTCCATGAAGGGAAATCACTAAAGGTCTGTTTTGTGGGAGATTAGCCGGTGCATAAACAAATAAGCTCCTATTCTGCCCACCAACAGTAAGTGTTGTTTGCTGCGCACTTAAAGTAAGCGGAGTTATTAAAAGGCATGCAAACCACAACCAGAGACAACTTAAGTTAATCTTTAAATTTCTAATGATGAGCATTTCAGAAGACAGTACTTTAAGTGAACGGCCGCTTAAATTACTTTCAGAAGAGACACGCATCGCGTTTTTGTAATGTAAAACCATATTATTCCAGGTTAGATATATGTAGTTATTATTATACTTCATTTTAATGATTTAATGTAATTCAGAAGTTACTCCTTCTTATGAAAGAATTTACCATCAAGGACAACTCCTAAATTAATATCTATAACAGTTAACTACCCACAACTTAAAATAAAGTAAACTTATTTTATAGACTCTTTTGGCATTTTTTAAAAGGATTACATGATGATTATTGACAACATTAAACATTGCCTTAATTATTTAAGAGGTTCATACGATTATCAGGATTGACCTATACCAATCAAATACATTGCGATAACAACCAACTTCCCTTTCATTTCTGTATGTTAAATTATAACCTTAAATCATTCATACTTTATAATTTTTTCAGTAATCACTTTTATAGCATTATCTACTGACACCAAATATATACCGGGGTTAAGTCCTGCACCTACGACAGCAGCATCCATACCTTTCCCATTTTCCACAATCAACCCTCTTATATCTGTAATTATATAGTTAAAGTCTCCTTGTGTACATATATGAAAACCATCACTAGAAAAAGGATTTGGATAGATTATTTTATTATTTAGCTTAATTGCATGAACTCCTGTAACCACATCATTGAACTGAATATAGTTAAGGTTCATATAATCGGAGTCAAAAACCATTCTCATCACTTGTTCACCTCTCTTCAAATTCAAATCCTTAATGGTAATGGTTTTCCAAATTTGCCAACCACCTGTATTGGGCAGATTAATGGGCCCTGACACATCTATGCCATCCATTTCAATATGAAAAGTTTTGTTTTCTCCATCAGCTGCAACTCTGACATCCAGATCATAGTAGCCTGATGCTGCAACATTAACAGTATACTCCAACCATTCCCCCTTTAAAATATAACCTACATTAAAATCTCCTTCGTTATCTTTTGTCACTTCAATATCTACTTCATCATTTCTAAATGCAGCTTTTCCTTCGTTACCATTTGCATTCATTTCATGATATGCCAGTCCTTCTCCTCCAATATCGTATTCCTCTATCTCTATTCTACCTGGAATCTGATGCGCCGTACCCTTGAATGGCTCTTGTTTTAACTCCTTGACCAAAGTAAAACTAACATAGTTCAGATTTACAAAATCAGTAGATCCGATGGTTGCCCTCATGATCTTCCGGCCAGCTGTAAGCTTTATATCTTTCAATGTAACAGTTTGCCAGTTTTGCCAGCCAGTAGTGTTAGGAATGACTAAATTAGTAGCTATATCCATGTTGTCCATAGCTATTGATACAGTACGACCATCTCCATTGCAGGCAATTCGAAGAGCCATATCGTAAGTGCCCGCTTTAGTAACATCTACGGAATACTCAAGCCATTCACCAGAGGTGGCCCAACCTATATTATATCCACCTCCTGAATCATTACAAGTTTCAATGTCTACATCTTCGTCAGCGCGAAAGTTTACTAACGGAGTTACCTGGCTACCTGGAGTTCCATCCATATAAGCAAAACCATTTCCTCCAACATCAAAATGCTCGAGCTGAATGGTACCAGGAATTATATGTGTCTCTCCGTTATAAGGTCCTTGTGGAGGATTGACTTTAATAATAATGGATGCTTCCGAAGTCAGGCCTTTGCTATCGGTTGCTATAGCCTTCACACTGTATGTCCCAGCAGGAACATTTGTCCAGTTATAACTATAAGGTGCAGTATTATCTGCATGGAGTAAAGCAGCGCCATTATAGAAACTGATATTTGTTATAGTACCTCCGTGAGCAATAGCATCAGCTGTTAATGTAATAGTGGAGGGTGCCGCAAATGAAGTATTTGCCAAAGGACTGGTAAAGCTAATAGTAGGTGGACCAGAGGGTGGGCATGGGGAATTTATAGTAATGCCGGCAGTTGTTTGAGTAATGGGCTTAATTGTTCCGTCAGCATTGTAGCACAGGTATTCTACACAAACACTCCTTCTGCCCAAAGCAGGTCCTTGGCCATTAAGGGTTAATGTTGCATTATGGTAAAACAAATAAGATTGTCCTTTATATTCGACAATTCCCGGATGGATGGTATAACTGTTCTTAGCTGTCCCTGTCAAAATACCCCGATAAGTCCAGGGGCCATTGATATTTGTTGCTGTAGCATAGCAGATTTGTTCAGAGCCCACAGGAGCTACAAAAGCCGGATAAGTAAGATAATAAATCCCATTCCGTTTGCTTAGCCAAGGGCCTTCAGCATAATTAGGCGGTGTTATCATTTTTATTTCACCGTCGATTTCAGTCATATTGGGTTTAAGCTTAACCAGATAACAGATTGGGTTTCCCCAACACAGGTATGCCTGTCCGTCATCATCAATCAAGACTGTCGGATCAATATCATCCCAGACCTTTCCGTTGTTAGTCATATTGTCGCGTATCAAAGGTGTGCCCCTGGCATCGACAAAAGGCCCTGTAGGACTGTCAGAGACCGCTACCCCAATATTTCTTCCGCCATAAGGATTTTTGCCCGTTACAGTTACATACAAATAAAATTTACCATTTTTCTCAACTACCTGCGCTGCCCATGCATCTTTATCTCCCCAGGTAAAATTATTAGGTGTCATAACAGGACCATGATAGGTCCAGTTCTTCATATCTGTAGTTGAATAGCAAAGCCATGCAGTCATAGTAAACATTTCCCCATCCTTTGCCTCATCTTTTCCCACATAAATATATAGCCTGCCATTATGGACAAGAGGCGCAGGGTCTGCGGTAAAGGAATTACGAAAAATCGGATTTTCTCCTGAAACAAATGTAGTTTGTCCATAAGCTAAATTTGTTAAAATAAGAAGACTTATAATATGTGCAAGCAGACAAGACTTACGTCCTTTTATGAAAAAGATTAAGTTTTTCATCAATTAAATATTTTAGAATAGTTAACTTCTTGATTTATTTAAAAGCAAATCACTCTATACAGAACAAGCACTGCTATAGAAATACAGAGCTGTGATGCCTGATAAGTTTGAAACTTCACAGCATATTTTATCTTAATAACAACTTAGTACTTTTCTTTACCTTTTCATCAGTATAGATTACTATATACACTCCCGGAGTCAGACTGCTTACATTTATGCTTACTTCATTGCTGGCATTAAGACTTGTAGAACTTAAGGTATGGCCACTTACAGAATTACAAATAGAAATTGTCCCTTTTGGACTTACTCTTTCATTTATGCGAACCTTTATAATCTCAGAAGCAGGATTCGGGAAAACATCAATAGACCCGGAAAATGACCTCATCTTATTCATGCTGGATACGACAGCGCTTGATTCATGCTCATCTATCTGAAGCAAGTAGGCCAGTAGCTGATTGATTTGCTTCTCAGAGAGAGAAGTAATATCCCCATGTTTATCGTTAACATTCCTGGCAATAAGCACATCTCTTAATGTTGGGGCAGAGCCATCATGCAAATAAGGTGCAGTTTCCCAAATTCCTTTTAGGGTAGGAGTACCCAATGCTGTTAACTTCTCAGATCTACGCTGTCCGGAAGATGTTTGAATGGTTCCGACATCGTGAAAGACACCTGACTTCCGGTCCGTAAAGTCAGGACCTGAATGACAGACGTTACAACCAAGATCTGCGAAAATCAATTTTCCTTCAAAAGCATCGTCAGTAAGACTTCCATCTGAATTTCGATAAGGACTGGGATTTACTTTATCCAGAGAACGCACATAGGCTGCCAGCGCATCAAGCTCCGGGCTTAAACCAGCCTTTGGACCTCCCAGAGGGTCGCTAATGGTACCTCTGTTAAATATAGAGTCAGGGAGAAATCCTTTTCCTCTAAAGGCATATCGTATATCATTTTCAAAATCCTGAATTTCATCAAAGTTCGCAGTCCAATGCACATTACCCATTCCCATCCCTCTTCTACCTAATAAAGAATGCGTATTACGCAGACCTTCTCCACGATCCGTAAAATCCCATACCCGCTCATCACTGCCACCGTCCAAATGACAACTGGCACAACTAATGTAGCCAGCGAAAGTCATGCGTTCATCCTGAGCGTTATAAAAAATTTGTTTACCTTTCAGGACCTGAGCATTTAAAGAGTCCTTAAGCACAATAGGAATAGTGGCGGCAATTACGGGGTTAAAATTATTGGAAAGTATAATATTTTCAGTGTTGAATATAGTTATACTACGAGACATAAAATTGTGAACAAAAAGTCTGGAACCATCTGCATTAAAGACTAAGCCCTGAGGTGCCAGTCCGGTAGTATCAAGTAAACCCAGTCTTGAATTAGTTGCTACGTCTATCATAGCAATCTTATTATTTCCCTGTAATGCTATAAATGCAATATTACCATATGGACTAAACTCTACAGCACAAGCCATATCCGCATCATTGATGTCTATCCTTGAATCAATCACTTCACTTCCCTGAGTCAGATCTATCTTTGAAACAATTGTGCGGACAGTATTATCAAATGTAAGAGCTTGTCCATCTCTGAATAAACCTCTTGCTGTATTATCTTTTTTTGATGGTATCCAAATTTCGGATCCGTCAGGAGTAATAGTGAGTGAAGAGATATAGTTAGGCACGCCCCGGCCCCTGTCTTCAAAATCCACAGTCTCATCAAATGCAAGGCCTATCTCCGACTTAAGTTCCATTGTTTCAGCATCGATTTCTCTTATCAATCCTTTTTCTCCCGGAGATATAAACTGAGTAACAAATACACGCTTCCCATCAGAAGTTATGGCAATTCCCCGTGGTCTCCTTCCTGCTTCTGTGACTTGAACTATCTGAAAATCTTTTGCATCAAGCTTGACAAGTTGCCCTAGACTTTGCAAAGTTATGTAGCAGTAGCTCTTCATAGGATCAAAACATAAGCCATAAGGTCTTGAAGCATATGGAAGGTTAATTGTTTGTAGCTTTTGTCCGGAGGCTGAAAGAATAGTAATAGTAGCATCATCTTCATTTGCTACCCAAACATTTCCCGCATTGTCCAAAGCAAGAGTTCTCGGATTCTTACCTGTTGGAATCTCGCTGATCAGCTGATAATTGGCAGCATTGATAGATGACACCGAATGATTATCAGGATTTACAGCCCATACGATTTGCCGACTAGTATCTATGCAAATTGTGGATGAATGAGTTGGGGCAATCTTCTTTAATGGTTTGTGTACCGTCTGTGTAACTGAAAGCGGAATATCCTCCCCTAGAATTCGGGCAAAAACCTGGTAAACTCCAGGCTGCATAAATTTATGCGTTGTTGTAAGGCCCTGTTTATAATTGCCCAAACCATTTTCATCGCCATAGTCCCACGCAATAAATGGGTTTGTCCCCTCAGGCGCCGTGATAGTGAATGTAACTGTTGTCCCTACTTCAACAGGTTTATTCTGAATAAGAACATACTGTTCAGTGTCATTCACTTCACCTATCCAGTTAATAAACACTAATATTATAAAGGTTATGAAAAATCGCATATCAAACAGTCTATTTTTACTTTAAGCGGTCACTTTATTTATATCATTGAAATGAACTTACAACTTTTAATAATTATTCCTTTACAATCTTTCTGACTATTACTTCACTTTTATTTTCTATAGAAATTATGTAAACTCCGGGCTTTAGCTCCTTTCCTACAGTTTGATACTGATTTCCGTTTCCTGTCTCCAGAATATAACCACTGACATCGGAAAGTCTATAATAGAAATCACCCTCTGCACTGACCACAAAACCATTGTTGCCAAATGGATTCGGATAAATCAAAATGTCTCTGAACTTATTCTCCGGGATTCCGGTAACTATACCATTAAACTCCAGATAATTTATGTTCATATAATTTGCGTCAAAAGCTATCCTCATTACATGATTGCCTTCAGTAAGACTGATTTCATCTACTGTGATGGTTTTCCAAATTTGCCAACCACCGGTATTAGGGACACTTATCGGTCCTGTTACATCTCTTCCGTCAAATTCTATATGAAACATTTTACCATCTCCTTCTGCCGCTACTCTCATATCCAATTTATACACACCTGTTGATGTTACATTCACTGTATATTCCAGCCATTCCCCCTGAAGTATGTAGCCTATATTGTACTTTCCATCGACATCTCCGGTAGCTTCAATATCTACTTCATCAATTCTCAGGTTTGCTTTACCTTCATTTCCATTGGCATTTGCTTCATGATAAGCAATACCTTCACCACCAAAGTCATATTCTTCTGCTTCAATGCGTCCAGGTATTAAATGAGCAGTTTGATTAAATGGTGTCTGACTCGGCCTTAGCCTTGCTCCACCCCATGAAGCATGATCTAATTCATTATTTCCATCTGGTGAAACATTCAGCGTAAGCACATTTCCGCCTGCGATATTAATGTCAATACTTTTGGTATCAGAAGAACCATTCATTAATCCACTATTATATACCTGTTTCCCATCCAAAAGGACAGTAAAAATTACAGATCCTGCACTCCCTGCTTCGTCATCAAGGCCTACATCAGATAAAAACCGTTCATACTTTCCATCAAGGTTGTAACTTATACTGCTTTCGGCATGAACTCCCAAACCTCTTGAGTATTTAATGCCATTTAAAGTAATTACACCTCCATCATTCGAAGCAGTTTTACCATTGCTTTGGTCAATTTCAGCAGGTCCCCAGCCATTCGATGAAGAGATCCAATTCAGTTTAGTAATGTAAAAAGAGGGCATTCCCTTAATTACAGAAGAAGTCACAATTTCTCCCAAGTTATTGTTAGCTGTAACCGAATAGTAATACGTCTTATCATTTTCAACCAAAGTATCAGAAAAAGATAATTGACTCGTGGTACCAATCGTTTGAAAAGTACCTGTAGGTGATGTCCCCCTTTTGATAGTGTAAGTAGAAGCATTGGAAGTACGATTCCAATTCAAAGTTATTTTCTTATCGTCTTCAAAAATCCGGGGCTGCTCAGTACCATCGGAAGGGAAGTTTCCATTAGGGCCTGTAGAAAAATAAGATGTAAAAGTTTTACTTGTAGTGTTTCCTGCATAGTCTTTTATACCACCTGATGGAATCACTATTTCATAGGTAGTATTTGGCAGGAGAGGCTGGTCAGGTGAAAAATTTACCATAGAGAATTGATGGCTGTATTTACCTGACAATGCTGCTCCACCCAAAGGTCTGACTATAAAAGTATTCTTGTTGACTGATTCCAGAATTATATTATCAGTAAAGGTAACTCCAACCCGTGAAGTCAATGCACGGTTTACATCATTGGCTTTTGGAACCACCATATTTACTTCTGGAGCTTTTGTATCTGGTTCTCTTTGATGAACCCAGAATCCACTACCTGAACCATGGTCATTCCCAACAAAAATAAGATTACCAAAAGGTGTTACCTGACCATGATCTGAGTCGCCAAAGATACCTAAAGATCCCCTTCCGATGATTTTTAGTTGAGCAGGATTCGATGCATCTATTTTTACAACCTCTGACTGGCAACCTTGAAATATAAACTGATCCTGAGTAGAATTATATAATTGTTCACCACTGTTCCCGATATTTAAAGTCGTAATTTTTTTTATGCTTAGCGGATCGCTCAAATCATAAGTTCCGAAGACGGCATTGTTTGCATTTCCCCGTGCAGAAATAACGAGTTTATTTCCATTAACCATCGATGCATACATATTTTCAGTATTACTATAACTATTCAATAATTTTGGATCCCTGGGATTACTTATATCATATATGGTGATTCCTCTCCCAAAATCATGTGCAGAGGTATAGAGAAGGTTTCCTATCGCAAAAATGGGTCCTACCTGTCTTGGAGTATTGACATGTTTTACAAATACTGGATTATTTATATCTGTAGCATCGACGACATCAAAGCCCTTACTGCCATTAGCAATAAAAATATAAGGAGCTTGCCAGAATAATTGCCATGCTGAACCATAATCATCGTGGGCATATCCGCTCATAATATGTCTTTTGACTTGTATAGGATTTTTAGCATCACTAAAGTCCCAAATCTGAAACCCAAAGCCATCCTGAAACAACATGTATTTGTCATGTTGTGGCATAGCATGCTGTTCACGAAAATTAGCTGTACGCGAATCATATACCCGCGTAACCAAAACCGGTTTTCTTGGATTCGATACATCCCAAACCAGAATTCCTCCAGGTGGCTTACCACTGTCTGGATGAAAGGTGGTTATCATGTAACCATTATGCATGGTGGCCATAGTAGACCCCATGTGGTTTAATTCAGTATATTTCCAAATGCTTTTGTAAAGCTCATTAGATGTATAGGTAAGATTACCCAATCCTGGCCCCATCTGTGCAGACAATAGACCTGGCAAGAGCAGTAATATATTCAGAAGTAATATCCATCTATTTTTCATATGACAGGAATTTTAAAGTTATGTTCAGTTATGGTTGAGGCCTTACTAAAGTTTTAAAATATTACTGATGAAATTTCCTTCTTTAATTTTAATGATCGCATTTAATACATCCGGTTTATGGTTTAAGGCTTAGGCCAATGGCATGTTCACTATTAGCTCCACAAGACTCTAGCTCCCTGATGCATAATCATAACTTGTCTTATAGTTTTAGAAAAGTTCACCTTAAGTGGTTGCTGTCCTTTTGCCGCAAAGCTTACAATCAACATTGTACAAAAGCTCGTATGACAAATCCGCTAACTATAGGTTTCATCAAGGTCACAAAACAATATAATTTCATGCTCCTCTCCCACCATAGTTTCAGATCAGCTATGTCTGGCTAAAACAATTAACACTGATATATCAATAATAATAGGTTAGCTTTCTTACACTATTCAGATTAAAAATGTCTGAATTTGATAAAAGCATACAACAGTCCACCAGTCATATGTTTAGTAAATCGATAAAATCATCGGAGCACTGATTAGTTGCATTGTAATACAACTTATATAACTAAATATCCTCATTCAGATCATTGAGACATCAGGCCATCAGAATATATAACAAGAATACAAGCATTTTGAACCCTTGCAATTGGCATGATAAAAATTATCAGGCCAATTGCGGGCAGCAGAAGATTCAAGCAGTTCTCAGAAATGAGTTACATTCTGCTTTCATTGCTTTACTATTTTGTGGACAGAAACGTTATTGTTATTTTCAACTATAAGGAAATAGATACCTTCACTTAAATTTTTTCCGACATTATGACCACGTCTTCCATTTCCTGATTCTACTAATATTCCGCTGATATCAGTAATTTTATACTGAAACTCACCTGCATTATTAATCTGTATACCGGAAGCTGTAAACGGATTCGGGAATACTGCAATAGATGAAAATTCTTCTTCAGCAATGCCGGTAATGACATCCTTAAACTCTACATAGTTCAGATTCATGTAATCCGAATCAAAGGCAATACGCATGATATGTTCTCCACCTGTAAGGTTAATGTCATTCAAAGTAACTGTTTGCCATGTCTGCCAACCACCGGTATTTGGAATATTAATAGGACCAGTTACATTTACTCCATCCATTTCGATGTGAAAGGATTTATTCTCACCTTCAGCTGCTATTCTCACATCCAGGTCATATTTACCAGATGCTGCGACATTTACAGTATACTCCAGCCATTCGCCCTGTAAGATATAACCTACATTGTAAGCTCCATCACTATCCTGAGTAGTTTCAATATCCACTTCATCATTTCTGAATGTAGCTTTCCCCTCATTTCCATTTGCATTGGCTTCATGGTATGCAAGACCTTCACCTCCGAGGTCATATTCTTCTGCCTCAATTCTGCCAGGAATCAGATGTGCTGAGCCTTTAAATGGTTCCTGTTTCAATTCTTTGGTTAAAGTGAAAGTCACATAGTTCATATTCACATAATCAGTAGCACCTATGGTAACCCTCATAATTTTCTTTCCTGCAGTAAGATTGACATCTTTTACTTTTACTGTTTGCCAGGTTTGCCACCCTACTGTATTAGGTATCGCTATATTGCTGGCTATATTTACACCATCCATAGCTACTGTTACTGTGCGACCATCACCGTTTGCCGCTATTCTCAGATCAAGATCGTAAGCACCAGGAGTTTTCACATCCACGCTGTATTCAAGCCATTCACCGGCAGTTGTCCAGCCAATGTTGTATCCAGCTCCAACGTCAGTGCAGTTCTCAATATCCACATCTTCGTCAGTGCGGAAGTTAACTACCGGAGTTACCTCGCTGCCAGGAGTGGCATCCATATAAGCAAAACCATTTCCTCCAACATCAAAATGCTCCAGCTGGATTGTCCCCGGAATAACGTGCCAGGTACCATTGTAAGGCCCTTGTGGAACGTTTACTTTAATAGTTACTTTTGCTTCCGCGATATTTCCCTGGTTATCTGTGGCAACTACTTTAATCTCATGAGTTCCAGCTGGTGCCCCTGTCCAAATGAAGCTATAAGGAGCAGAATTATCAGTATTCAGCAATGTAGATCCGCTGTAGAATTTAACATTGGCAATTGTGCCATCTCCATCAATAGCAGTTGCAGAAAGTGTTATCTGATCAGCTGTAGTAAATATTTGTCCTTCAGTTGGTGCGGTTATAGCAAGACTAATTTTTCCGTCATTTGAACATCCTTCTGCAGGACACATAGGATAACCAACCTTGGGGCGGCTATTCATGTAGGTTTTTAACCAGGCACCAGCAGCTCTGTCTTGTCCGTTTTCCAAAGTGAATCCTGTACCTGTAACCCAGGTCCTGTTTAGCACATGGCCCCACCAGGTAATCCCCTTAACATGAGGGTGCTCCCAGAATTCAGGAAAGTGGGTTTGAAAGCTCGCCAATTGCTGTTGTTCATTGTTATTGTTATCATTCCCACCTGCCATATCAAGCTCTGTTACATAGACAGGTACACCGCCGCGGGCCATTCTGCTACAATCCTGAGTAATACGTCCAGCTGGCTGACGATCTACACTAAACCAATGGGCCTGGGTCCCAAATCCATCGATGATTCCCCTGTCTCTTAATGCAGCAACCAACTTCAACATCTCATCAATAGCACTGTTGCTTCCTTCTAATCCGTAATCATTTAACACTAGTTTTGTATTTGGGAAAATCCTCCTGGCTTCAGTAAACAACCAGATTTGCCAACTAAAATCATCAACGGCAGTATTAGTTTTGCCACTGAATTTATCACGCATTTGCTGGTTAGCTTGTTGGTGCGTAAATAGTTGTTCATTTAATACATCAATTTGATCTATATACTTATATCGAGCAGCTATTCCTTCCATATATTCAATCAGTTCCGCTCTTGCATCTGCAGTACTTAAGGTAAATAGCCAATTTGGATATTGGGCTGCCCACATAGCCGCATGCCAGCGGAACATTATTTTTCTGTCATTCGCAGCTTTATAAGCAGCGTCCGCTCCATTCCAGTTCATTACATCTCTATTCCCTTCAACAGATCCCCACTTACATGCATTTTCAGCGCTTATACCATTGAAGTATGAGTTCCAGCTCCCGAGGAGTTGATTCTGGTGTAAACCGGCCATGTATTTGCCTTTGCAAGCTGCAAGTCCCTGAGATGGGAAATTTGCATTACCTACAGTAATCAATACACCAACTGAAGTGAAGCTTACACCCTTGTTATTAGTGGCCTTTGCAGTGATCCTATACTCACCTGCAGGTACACAGCCCCAGACAAACCTATAGGTATTGTTTGAATGTGTACTGGTTTCTCCAAGCTTCGTGGTTCCATTAAAAAACTCTACTTTAGTCACTGTACCATTGTTAGTTGTTTTACCTATGTCTGTAGCATAAACATGTATTTCTACATCAGTTCCTGTTTTAAAATAAGCATTGCTAAATGGCATGGTAATGACTGCAGATGGAGGATAAGTCTGCGCAAAGGAATTATATGCTACAAACAGAATAATAATTCCTATGAGGTTAAAAATGATTTTTGATTTATTCATAACGAAAATTTCATTAAGGCTTTACTTATTGCTTTATTATCTTCCGGATGGAAATATTATTGTTATGTACTATAGTGAGTACATAAATTCCGGGATTTAGTCTGTCCCCGATTAACTTTTTAGAACTACCGGTACCGGCTTCCACTACTGATCCTTTTACATCGGTTATTCTGTAGTTGAAATCTCCATTAAATGATAGAGTGATACCTGCATCTGAAAAGGGATTGGGGGATACGGATATTTCAGGTGATTCAAAATCACCAATAGAGGTAATGATATCTTTAAACTCTACATAGTTTAGATTCAGGTAATCTGAGTCGAAAGCGATACGCATTACATGTTCCCCGGACTCAAGCCTGATATCATTTAACTTCAGGGTCTGCCATGCCTGCCAGCCGCCTGTATTAGGGATGTTTACAGGGCCCGTAATATCTACTCCATCCATTTCTATATGAAAAGTTTTACCATCGCCATCAGCAGCTACTCTTGCTTCCAGATCATAATTTCCTGATGCAACCACATTGACTGTATACTCAAGCCATTCACCCTTTAGAATATATGCAATGTTATATGCTCCATCACTATCCTGGGTTGCTTCAATATCAACTTCGTCATTTCTTAATGTTGCTTTTCCTTCATTTCCATTTGTATTAACCTCATGATAAGCCAATCCTTCTCCTCCCAAGTCATATTCTTCTGCTTCGATTCTGCCCGGAATCTGATGAGCGATGCCTTTGTAAGGCTCCTGTTTGAGTTCTTTGGTTAATGAGAATGTAACATAGTTCAGGTTAATAAAATCAACATCTCCAATGGACACTCTCATTATCTTCTTCCCAGTAGTGAGATTAATATCTTTTACTTTCACTGTTTGCCAGGTTTGCCAGCCTCCAGTGTTGGGTATGGCAATTTTACTGGCAATTGAAGCTCCATCCATTGAAACTGATATAGTCCGACCATCTCCATTTGCTGCAATTCTCAGGTCAATATCATAAGTGCCGGGAGTCTTGACATCTACACTGTATTCTAACCATTCCCCTGCAACTGCCCATCCAATATTGTAACCAGCTCCGACATCAGTACAATTTTCTATATCAACATCTTCATTAGTACGAAAGTTAACTCCAGTTTCGCTTCCAGGACTGCTGTCCATATATGCGAAACCATTTCCTCCTTCATCAAAGTGTTCTAATTGAATTGTACCGGGAATTACATGCCAGGTGCCATTATAAGGACCCTGAGGCAGATTAACCTTTACCACAATCTCTGCTTGAGCCTCATTACCTTCATTATCTGTGGCAAGGGCTTTTATTGTATAGGAACCCGCTGAAACATTTGACCAACTATAACTATAAGGTGCACTGTTGTCAGTAAACAACAAGGTATTACCATTATAAAATTTCACACTGGCAATACTGCCATTGGCATCACTTGCAGTAGCAACAAGATTAATTGTAGCTGGAGCTGAAAACACGGAATTGTTTTCAGGAGAGGTGAAACTGATGGAAGGTCCCCCGTTTGAAACAAAACGTACTGTATTTAATCTGAATGCATTGGCAGCTCCGACAAACCTAAGGTATAGATCATGCTGTCCCGAAACATTTATATTAGCTGAAAAATCCTTATATGTGCCAGTTCCTCCAGTGCTTGTAATAGGGATGGTTGCAATTTTAGTTCCTGCCGTTCCAATATTATCAGTCCACACTTCAAGTGTTCCGCTTGAGCTTGCTGAGGCTGCGCTCACAACAATACGGTTTGCAGACGACCCACCACTTTCCATGGTAACACCAGGAAGCATGCACCATGCTCCGTCAGAATTATTGGTTACTGTTCCACTTCCTATAGTGGTTGCATTGTAATGATAATAAGATGCAACACTTATCGGATCAAAACCATGGTTAAATGAAAACTGATCAAAATCCGCAGTTTGAGATCGGGCATATAATCCCAAGCTTGTTCCTACCCAGGCATTATCATTCGTTTGTGCCTTATCAAGATCTGCAACACTTACATTCCCTCCTATTTGTGTCCAAGCTATTCCGTCTGCACTATAAAAACCGGTAATGTTATGCTGATTTCTCACGAGTTTTAACCATACTGTGTTTCCAATAGTATTATTTACCTCAGTAGTAGTAGTTCCGTTGAAAGTGATACCAAATTTCTTTCCATTGTTATAACCACTATAGACTGCGGCATATACCAGATCTTCCCCATTCATTAGTCTCAATCCTGCTTGTTGCCCGTTTGAGGTTGCATTAATATCCACTTTTGTTACTAAAGAATACTGCTTTGAAGGATCTCTTTGCAATATATGCGTGACACCATTACCTGGTGAAAGCCTCATAAATCCAGGTCTAGCTGTCAAAGACGCTTTACCGATATTGGCTATGTTATGAAAGTACCATTCTGGTTTCCTTGTTGCAGTAGTGAAATTGTCAGACTCCGGGAATTCATAGTTTATCCCGTTGCTAGGAAGGTTTGGAGCAGTAAGCGGCTGCCCGTTTGGATTATTTGCATAAGGCACTCCATTGGCATCCCAAAAGACCTGAAACAACATACTCTGTCGGCCTTGCCCTTCCCATCCATTGTTTCCATATGAATGTCCCAGACACCACCAGGTACCATCAGCAACTTGTACAGGTCCTGTAATGTGATTAGGCCCCGTGAATGCTCCTGAAGCTGAACCTTTGAAAAAATTACCATGACGTGTCCAACTGGATTCATTGGCAGTGAGTGTAGCGCTGCTCAACACATACTGCCCTCCATAAACATTTCCGGCTACAAAATAATAGTAGCGACCATTTCTCTTACACATTTTTGGACCTTCTGCCCAGCTATAAATATGGTTCCTGTTAACCCAACTCATGTCCATACGCGTACCAGTGAGCCTGCCATTCGCATCAATCTCCTGGATAGCTGCGAAATCCTGACCATTCTTCATAAGCATGTAAGCCTTACCATTATCATCGACAAACACTGCATTGTCATATCCTATTGACCCCTGTACAAGGGTTGGAGCGCTCCATGGTCCTGCCATACTAGATGCAGTACAGAAATATTGCCCTGCACCATGAATAAAAAAGAAGGCCCAATACTTTCCGGCAAACTGAGCCAAGGCCCCTTGCCACGTACCATCTTTAGGCGCGTCATTGGCCCTGATAACACTCCAATTCGGATCTACAACCGTTGATATTAACTCCCAGTGTACCAAATCTGTGGAATGATAAATGGGAAAGTTTGGAGTCCAGTGAAAACTTGAGCCTGCCGTATAATAATCATTTCCTACTTTCAAAAGTGTTTGATCAGGGTGGCTGCCAGGCAATACAGGGTTAGTGTAGGTTGAAACCCCATCTCTCTGGGCATATCCCTGTTTGGACACCAACGATATTGCTATCAGGCAAATTAACAGCACCTTATTTGGTATAGTAAAATTGTATATCATAAGTATATGAATTAAACTTATATCCCTTTTAGATTCCAGATCTTGTTTTAATGCTCTTCTTATCCGGAAGCGCCAAGGTTAAGACATATGAATTCTTTTAAAATTATTACAGATAATATCAGCTATATAAAGAGAAAGCAATGTTATTAACTCATGTGGGTTTAAGAGTAAATGCAATCTGCTATTGTATATCATATTAAATAAGTATAACCTTTTGTCTTATCAAGATTAGCTTGCGACTTGAGACCATTTTAAAACTGGCTTAAAAGCTAAGAATGATATTAAAATTGCTCACCTACAAACAGATTCTTTAAATAGTAAACATTATTAGAAAAAAAATTATAAAAAATTGAAACCTTGGGAATATTATTGATTTTCAACACATAAACTTCATTCGAAAATTAACCTAAAGGAGAAAGTAAATAAATGGCACTTTATCAATAAGAGCAAGAGTACCTTTTATATTAATAATATAGAACAACTGTCCATCATACAGTTAAAGCAAAACACAAAACATTTATTACTTCTCCCTATATTAATATTAAAAAATGCTGAAATAGATTTTTGATAAAAAAAATTAAATTTCTGCAACGCATTTTTATGAGGATAAAAAAATAGCGGTAGACTACTGACAATCTTCAGATAGGAAAACAAAAGGCCTTTCTGACTTGAAGAAAGGCCTTACCTAAATCAATAAGAAAATAATATTTATTGCCTGATTACTTTACCTGTGAGAATGCTTCCGTCTTTCAAAGTTGTTCTTACAACATATACACCAAGTGGCAAATCCGAAACAGATAATTGAGCAGTAGCCTGCGATTGTAATACTTTATTTCCTGTCAGGTCAAGCACCTCAATGGACATTAATAAAGCAGGATTGGCAAATGTAATCACGTCCCTGGCAGGATTAGGAAAAAAAGACAACATGTCCCTGAAATGAAAACTATTCCCAAGCCCTAAAGGGGATTCATAATCTCTCAGATTTCTCCGGTACAGCCTTTCAAACTGGATAGCCCCATAAACTGTATCACCTATTACAAGAAGGTCTTTAACTTTAAATGGTAAGTTCCCATTAAATGGAGCCCAGGCTGTATCTGAATGCATACGGATAAACAGATCTCCCATCCCATCGATAGTTAAAACATATTCAGGTGTTACAGTAAGATGAGATATAGTACCCTGGGCAATTCCTTTCTTAATCAATGTCCATTTATCTCCACCATCAAAGGACCGATAGATGTCATCTGAAAAAGAAGCAGCATAGATCGTATCTCCGTTCTGCGCTGCACAAGAAAACTCTTGCTTGAATGTGAGACTACCCGCTTTCCAGGAAGAATATGGTGGTTCTGATTCATAATGATTGTTACCTCCGAATGCAAATAGCTTACCGTTCCTTGAAATAACGAAACTTCGTATTTCGGTGTAAATTTTACCTTCTGGCTCTAGCCATTGATCTCCATTGTTCAGGCTATAAAAAAGTCCCTTTGAAGTACCTAACCACAACATATCCTTTACTTTAAAGAAACAATTGACGGAAGTAAATTCATCCAAATTTTCATTGATCATTTTCCAGGATCTTCCATCATCTGATGACCGGAAGGGTCCTTTTCCCGCTCGACAAAACCAAAATCCATCTGCGTAATAAGCCCCACCAATTCCCCAAACTGCCTCATAGTGAAAAGGAGGGCTACGCATAAGCCAGGTCATTCCCTCGTCATATGAAATGTATCCTCCGGTACCTTCTGATGCAGCAAATATTGTAGCTCCATCTGTTGCCAATGAAGTAAAACTCCGTAACTGATTACTTTTTAAAGGGGATGTAATAGGAGTCCAGTTCACTCCGTCTTCAGAAAAAACCATTCCCCAATAAGATGACACCAACTGCGTCCTTCCTAAATTCAATACATCGAGATATTCTCCTGCCAATCCTCCCAAATGAACTTCAACTATCCCACTTTTTAAGGTCTTTCTAAAAAGTTGATTCTGTGTGTAAATATATAGTTCCTCTGCGTTCTGAGTAAGTCTTTTAATGGTCTGGTTTCCAAAGAAAGCAACCTTAGTCCATACTTTACCTGTATCTGAAGAGTAAAACAGCCCTGAATTTGTACCTGCATAAAGCGTATCTGCAATGCATCCGATTGCATTAACGGATGCTTTGGCTGAAATTCTTTTCCAGATAAGGCCATCATCATATGATATATGCACCCCGCTATCAGTGGCTGCAAGCAGATCATTTCCGAGCACTTTAACATCAAATACATTTCTGACGGAAGCACCGGTGAGCTCTAAAGTCTTTAATGTATCTCTGCTTCTAAGTATTCCGTGGTAAGTACCCACCAATAAAGTAGTTCCTTTACTTCCAGGCTATAGATATAACCCTTAGCCCAGGTCTGACTTCTTAGCTTTTGACCTGTGGATACGTCAGAATATACGGTTACGATATTGGAAGTAGCTGTAACAAAATAATCGCCCCATGAACAGGCATATTTAACTCCGGTTGACTGATCTATGGGATAAAAAGCATAAACATCTTCGCTTTCCCTATCACCAGCGCAAAGACGACCTTCAATGACGGCATAAGCCTTATCGTGATGATTGACCAATCTTACAGCTGAAATTGGATACATATATCCCAGGGGCTGCCATTGAGCCATTCCGTCCAGCACCGCCCAAAAAAAAATGAAAATAAAAATTACCTTTTTCATTTTGCGTGAATTAAAATTGAGATTCTGAGAAGATTATTTACAAAGGTAAATAATAGATAAAAAGTTACAGAAAGATATTCTATAATATTTAACTTATAAAAATCTGCTTCCAGACTTAAGCTACTTCTTTCTGATTTTTTGTTTAGTCAGAACATTCTTTCCGTTTCATGAACCTGAATAAAGAAGATTCTCACCTTAAAAAATGAAGAGATTGAGTTTAAAGAAAGATGCTTAGCTTAATTTAATTCTTTAGCCTTTTTGCTATTTTAGATATCCAATTACTTTTAATAAATTAGTTAAAAGTAATTCAAATACTTTTAGTCATATACGATGAAGAAATTTAAACTAAAACTTATCTTGACTATTTTAATGATAAGTTTATTAAAACCTGTTCACTCACAAGATATTAATCATTGGGACATTAAAATTACTGCGGAGAAGGATACAATTGAGAGTGGGGAAAAATATACAGCTTATTTGTCTGTTAAGAATAAAAACATTGACAATTCTTCCATTGAGGTCTTGGTTCATGGAGCTAGTTTGAAAAAAGATTCTAGTGGAAAATTTATTTATCAGGTAATTGGAATGAACTTTCAGCCCGCATTAACTTATAAGAAAATCGATCAACAATTTAAAATTAAATGCCCCTACATAAATATTAAAGACACAACAGTGAGGTATTCCTACTATGTCAAATACAAAAATTCTGTTGAAGAAGACCAAGTTATACTTTATACTAATCCAATGCCAGAATTTATAGCAAGCAGGCACTATCCTACATTTAATGATTATATAGTAAATAAAATAAAAGCAAAGAAGGTTACAGCAAAAGGAACTTTATTCGTACAGTTTATTGTCACCAAAGAAGGAACTTTGAAGTATGAACAATTGATAAGGGGTGATATTGACCTTGAGAATCTAACCAAAATCATTGATATATTCAACAATTCCCCTGAATGGTCTCCTGGAGAAGAATATGGCAGGAAGGTTAATGTGAGAAAGGTAATTCCAATAAAATTTAATTAATAGGATTAGTGTTTTAATTCCTCTTGTCAATATGGACCGGCCTTGAGGAAATTGGGTTAAGAAATTTCCTAACAGCCTTGATTCTTTTACTTAATTTTCTCCTCAAGGAGAATAGTGACAAAACCAGTCTAAAGAGATTAAGATGAAATCGAAGCACCCAGTCATGATTTTCTCAATCATTGGTTATAAAAAAAATCGCATTGATATTTCTCTTCTTCAGTTCAGGAATGACTAAGGAGGATGACCAGGTCAACAGTCATCAAAAGTAAGCACAACAGCCGCTTTTTATCCTCAAACCAATTCGAAATGGAGTATTTGAGAATTGAATCATAGCCGATAAAAAAAGGGAACTCAAAAGCTCTGGCTTTTGAGTTCCTATCATCAATCCTGCTAATATAGACCTGCATTTACTGTCTGGCCTCTAAAAGTAAAAAAGGACAACAATAAACAAGCGATTGACAGTTTCCCAGACATTGCATCTGAATATAATATTACAATTTAATCAATGGTTTAATTATAACCTGCTCTCCTCCTGAAACTTTAACCAGATATGAACCGGAAGGCAAATCAGAAAGCTGAATTTCCTGTGATCCATTATCCATAGTATATGTCTTCATAACAGATCCTCTTATATCCATTACCGTAACCTGATATTTACCTGGTTTCACATTGGATATCCAGAAAGAACCATTTGTAGGATTAGGAAAAAGATCCATTGAAGATGTATTTTTTCCTGAAGGACTTTCAACACTCGTTGTTTCATTTATATCTACAAACTTCGAAAGCAAACGAATATAGCTGATCTGATATCCATTACTATTTTCAGTCACGGACCATGAGTTCAGTGGCCAGCTGGTGTTGAAATCTTTATATGACTTTTGTTTTGGTTGTCCTTTAGGAGGCGTGATAGATTCGGAAGTACAAACAGCATTGAATTGTGAGCTGCCACATCCGGAAGGGCAACAACCATCCCAATCATATCCAGGGTTTGCTCCACCTACCAGGAATCCTGGCGCAGGACCGTAAGTGGAGGTTCCTACTCTGTCCCACTTAGCACTTTTATCTGTAAACCAACTATGGTAAAATTCATTAACCCCATTTTCAGCACCATAGTTATACATGTTTGATAAGTAAACCATGCTCAAAGGATTAACCCCATGAATATAGTGGATGTATCCCAAAGCAGCTTCTCTGGCAATAGTGTTTTTGGTAGCGTCAACATTATAACTTATTATGTTATGAAACATGGTTCCCTGCATAGATTTTATGTTGTTGCTACCCCAGGTGTAGTCTTTCAGGTGAGCACGATAAGGGTCTTTTTTTGAAGTAATTGCCTTAAAATTATCATCGTGGTTTGTCATACTACCTTTGTAAGCGTTGATGATGGCATTTTTTGTAGCAGTTGTAGCTCCTGACAGAGATGTATAATAAAGCAAAACATCCTGTAATTCACCCTCAAATGGGTATGCAAACCCCCATTGAAGTAAATGTGAATTTTTATAATTCGCATCTACATAAGATTTATATGTAGCTTCTCCCGTAGCATCATAGAGGAATACTGCAGCTTTTAATCTTCCCATTTCACGACCATAATCATCCGTTTCCTGCTGCCCAGCTCCAATTCCTGAAGATCCATATGCCGCATCATTATTGTTCCATACCACATTTGGATTTACGCCGGACCAGTCCCAGGCAAGTTTTGCTCTTTTAACCAACGTATCTGCATAAGCATTCATATTCAGTGAACGATATACTTTGGAAGCTATCGCAAAAGCGCCAGCGACACTATGTGCGGAAGAGGTATTGATACCACCATAATAAGTTGTACCTGTTGCACTTGAAGGAGGGCTGGCATGAGCAAGAGATGCAATGCTAATTACTGAGCCGTCAGCCTGCTGCATGCGAAGCAAATGATCTATTCCCCACTTTGCTTCATCCAGTAAATCAGGCACACCATTACCAGATTCCGGCAAATTGTAATTATCAGCCCATGCATCTGGTTTTTCCAGATAAGCCAACATCATCTGTACTACATAGTTTGCTGTCCAGTTCGTATATTTATTGTAGTCACCCGCATCATACCAACCACCTGAAACATCTTTTTCCTTTGCAGCATTGTTTCTATCGTTATATGCTCTTGCTTTCTTGTCCTGCATATGGCTTGCACCATCAGCCCAACCTTCCCCTGCATACTGTGCCTGTTTTGCAAAGCCCGCACGCTGGTAAAAGAATGTCCGTACTGCGTGTTTGAGTATATCGTTATAAATCCCACCGCTAATTTGAAAGGAATATGAGCGAACATTATTATTGACATCCAGAATATAATATTCACCTGGTTGATCTACAGACGAAAAATCAAACCACCAGGCTTTGTCACCTGAAGAGTTATCTTCCACACCACCTGACCAAATCTGCAATGGACCGGTATATACCTGTTGCCCTGCAGAATTGACAACTGCATACAAAGTACCCGGCGTAAAAGATTCTGAACCATCATAACCTGTCACCGGATCACGGACAACAGCTATTTTAACCTCATCCGGAAGATATCCGAACTGATCTGCCACGATGAATTTAGAAACAGATTGACCAGAAACCTCCTTCAATCCGAATAAAAGGAATAAGTAAATTGATAGAAATAGAGTAGAATAAAATTTATCCATATTTTATTTAGTTTTTTTGTTACTACTGTAAAGAGGATCAATAAGTAATCACTTAAGCCTTAAAGAATCCAAAATTTCCTTAATTAAATCACAATTCAATAAATATTCGTACGAAGTAGATTCGATTGAGATGCATATTGGGAGATTTTATTCAAAAATAAGACGCAAATAAATAGAACATTACCATGAAAATATAGTATCAAAGCAAGAAGCGGGAACTGTAGGACAAGAAATAAATCAAATGAGCAATTGCAGCAGGGCTTATTAAGTCAATTTTAGGCAGTTATTCATCAATAATAAAGGTTGAATTTCAACTAAATAAGAAAAATAAATTATAACTTCTGGATATTTAGTCTTCAAAAATCAGCTTCTCCGAGCTTTTAATTTTGATGCCTTCATTTTTTGCGGGTTCTATAGCCCTTGCCAGTTTTATTATAAACTTGACCTGTTTGATGGAGCCAGGTTGTTAATTGCCAATGTCCCATTAACATAAACATCAATGCGAGCAAAGGTATTTGATGCAGGATCAGCAAATGAGTTATGGTAAAGCAATAATGAAGTGCCCTTTAGGAAGACCACTTATAGTAAGCTCAATCTCTGCTCCGCATTTCCAACTTCTACAACCATACCATCACATATTAGTCGGGCATAATTTGGCGCCTGTACTCCTGCTTTATACCTGTCAGCACGCAATGCAGAACCCTTAGATCCTGCCTTCCTGAAGGTAAAAGTAACTCCGTTAATTATCTTTGTTATACTGACAGCATTATCAGCAACCCAGGCCAGGTAGTTCGAGTCATTGGTTTCAGCATCATCGCGGCCACTCATATTCAGGTCGACTTTGATGACCAGCCTTTGAGCCATTATTGAATGTAGAGAACTTAAAGTTAAAGCAATGAAGAATAAAAGTTTTCTCATAAAGTATGGGTTACAAGAATATTCTTATTTCTGCATTATTATTTTTTAATCCTTGTTAAGCAGAATACCCAAGCCCAAAATCAGAAGTAACATTTTTCAAAAAAAATGTAAAATAAAAAATACACACCTCTATATCCTTCTTCCTGAGCTGTAATAAGGATGTTTAATCGTTTTAAGAAATTGCGACCAGATAAAGATGTTAAACTTAAATGACTCTTGATTGTAAATTAGAACAAGTGATCTTACCCAAAAGCAGTAATAAATTAATGGATCAAACATCTTAAACTTTTGAATGAACCTGCTTTACATAATCCTGAAAATAATCATTCATATTTGATAATATTGACTTAACAGTAAGTTAACATAACAGACTAATTTGCAATACGTTTTATTAGTAAATCGTCATACATAAAGATATGAGGACATTTAGCAAATTAGAAAAGAGCATCATAAAAAAGATTATAAGTCTTAGTAAGAAAGGACAAACAATGATCTCCCCTGAGCTTTTTTTAGAGAATCAACTGAATTCATCTTCTCAACTATATGTCATTGAAGGAAAAAGTATACCTACCATATCTGATGAAGGCGTATGGAATTTCAGTAAAATTGAAATAACAGGTAAGCCTGAAGATGTTTATAAAGATTTCTACGAATTGCCACAAAGATTCTTGCTGATCTCTGAATTTATAGATTATCTTTTAAAAGAAGAATATCTGATGATTCAGGGAACCAGATTACCCTCCAGCTTTTACTTAAACAAAATTGCAAACATACCTGAAGATGAAACAGGTATAGCTGAATTAGATTTAAAGATCACGCCTACAATCAAGTTATTCCTTGATAAATATACTCATTACTATGCACCCACTGATGCTTTAATAAATCTTTCTCAAAACAACTTCTATACATATTCAAGACAAAGCAATTTTCGGAAAAGAATACTGTCAATACCCACTGCTGCAATGTATTTATTCGGAACCCGAATAAACCATTGGCTAAAAAAAACCCGGCTGTTAAATCAACAGTCAATAAAATTAAACCCCATACATGGAATACATTACAGCAATATGAGGTCCAGTGAAATTGAATTCGAAACAGATCAGATTTATCTTTCATTACTTGAAGATTGACCTAAGCACATATACAAAGTCAATTTCAGTCACTTTGCTTTCATTTTGAATGATTAGATCTTATAGCTTTTCTATTAAAATGAATAAAAGGATTAATGGTCTGATAATACTAATCGGTCATTATATTTTTTTATGGTATATCTAAAATCTTCCCGGAACTCCCCCAAACAAAGGGTAAAACCAAAGTATTCACAATTAAAAGACTGCAAACCAACATCTTAATAAAACAGCAGACCCAAATTTGAGAGTCAGCATAAAGGTAAACTGTGGTGAAAAATTTTTTTTGCCTAATCAATTAATTTTTATAAGTTTACGTGCTATTTATAATAAGTCTAAATAAAAATTAGAAATTTTCGCTACTAAGCAAGAAATTTCTGTCTGCATATTATTGAAAGAACAACCTGAAAAACAACCTTTAACAATGATTGATATTCACTGAGCTTACGGTTCAATCAGAGGCCTTAAGGACTGGTATTTTGAGGCCAAATTTGGGTCATACAAAAATTATAGGAGTAAAAATGAAATCTTATTTTCTAGCTTTTTTAAATATTTACTTTTTCCTGTCCGGAGCATGTTTTGGACAAGGTGATAATTGTAAAGTAACCGGAAGGGTTCTCACTGTGACGGGAGAGCCAATACCTTATGCAACTATTGTAACAGATCCATTGCAGTTAGGATCAATGTCAGACCCAAACGGAACATTCACCATTGAAAGAGTACCATTTGGGACCTTTAGCATTCAGGCGCGAGCTATTGGTTTTATGCCTTACTCAATAACAATAACAGTGAAAGATACCGCAGCTCTTAATATTAATTTTACCCTTAGCCCCGAGCCGCATTCACTGGATGAAGTGGTCGTAACCGGCAAAAGTGAAGCCAGGAAGATTAAAGAGAGCGGCTTTAATGTCAATGTTATACAAACAAAGAATTTCTCCAACAGAACAAGTGATCTTAATCAGGTGCTGGGAACTACTACCGGCGTTAGAATAAGAGAAGACGGAGGGCTTGGTTCAGGATTTAGTTTCTCTCTTAATGGGTTTACTAGCAATCAGGTGCGCTTCTTTCTGGATGAAATCCCAATGGAGAACTTCGGATCTTCACTTACATTAAACAATATCCCAATCAATCTAGCCGACAGAATAGAAATCTATAAAGGTGTAGTACCTGTCTGGCTAGGTTCTGACGCATTGGGAGGCGCAATAAATATAGTCACCGATAAAAAATCCAGAAATTTCCTTGATGTATCGTATTCATACGGTTCATTTAATACACATCGAACCTCTGTAAACTTTGCTATTACAGACTCTGCAACAGGCCTCACTGTCCGCGCAAACCTCTTTCAGAATTACTCAGACAACAATTATTGGGTTGATGTAGATGAAGTCGTAAATGGATACACTATTACAGGAAATAAAATTCGAGTCAGAAGATTTCATGATACCTATGATTCCAAATCAGCGATTTTTGAAGTTGGTCTGCTTGATAAAAAATATGTAGATCAATTATTATTTGGATTCATAGCATCCGGCAGTGATAAAGAAATACAAACTGGAGCAACTATGGAAAGGGTCTATGGAGAACGCAGACAACTGAGTTCTACCTTGATGCCTACATTCAAATATCAAAAGAAAAACCTTATTGTAAAAGGATTGAGTTTAAGCACCTACGCTTCTTACAACTTCGGTCATGACCAAACCATTGATACAGCAACTGCCCGGACATATTCGTGGAATGGCACCATAGGGTACAAGGCAAACAGAGGAGAAAACACATTAACTATGTATCGCTATAGCAATAATCTGATGCTGGCTACTGCAAACCTGAGTTATCTGATTTCCGAACATCATTCACTGGTTGCTAACTATACCTTTAATCGCTTTGATCGCAAAGGCCATGATGAAATAGATCCGACCAACATGAGGTATCGGCATCCTCAAGTTGTGAGCAAATCCATACTAGGTTTGGGCTATCGTTTTGACTGGGAAGAGAAATTAACTTTTTCTGTCTTTGCCAAGCAATATCTCCAAAACGGTGCTTCCTATTATATATCTGACAAATTCGTTGCCGATTCCTGGAAAATAAAAGAGCTAAACCGTCAGCATACAGGATGGGGACTAGCTTCACAATGGACAATATCTCGAGGACTGAAAGCCTACGCGTCCTACGAAAACTCCTTTCGATTACCTGAAGGATGGGAATATTTCGGAGATGGAGTAAATCTGGAAGGAAATCCGCACATAAAAACAGAGAAAAGTAAAAATTTCAACTTAGGATTAAGCTACCGTTTAAATACCAAGCTTTCCCATAAAATTATACTGGAAGGAGGATTCTTGTACAGACGTGCCAAGGACTTTATCCGAACCCAAGTGATAACTATAACTACTGAAGTTATCAATGAAGCTGCTATAGAGGTAACAGGATTTGATGCCGACATTCTTTATGAATACAAAAACTTTTTACGTCTTTCTTTAAATGGTACCTGGCAAAATACCTTAAGTCTTGTTCAATATGATGGGCATGGCAATCAATTGGAATCTTATCTTACGAAAGTACCTAACATCCCAAATCTTTTTGGTAACGCAGATATATCAGTTCAGAACAGAAAAATTATCTGTTCACACGATCAGCTATCCCTGGGCTATCGTTTTGCTTTTGTTGAAGAATATTTCCTGAAATGGGAAATATATGGAAGAAGAGATACTAAACTTAGAATTCCAAGACAGACTTCCCATGCAGCATATATTTCTTACTCTCTGAAAAACGGACGCTATAATATCAGTGCGGATTGTAACAATATTTTTGATGCACAATTGTACGATAATTTCAAACTTCAAAAACCTGGCAGGGCATTTTATGTCAAACTTCGCTATTTCATTAGTAAACCATAAACCATTAAATAAATTTTTACCATGAAAAAACAATTATTACTCTGGGGTATAGGTCTGACCTATGCTGCTATATTTTTAACTTCTTGCAGAGAGAAAAAAGATGACCTCCCTGATGTGGCATCAACAGGAGCCTATGTATTATCTGTTCGTTCTGAAGGAAGTTCAACTGTATCGACAGAGTATCTTACAAATGTTGATAATGTAAAAAGTGGAGAAATATCCATTGTCGGAAAAGGTATAGAACAAACAAACTACCATCATTATCAGCAGACCGGCAAATACCTTACTACTATTACCTATACTGATGTAAACATCGGAACGATCTACAAGATGAATGAAAACAAGCAACTTGTACAACACAAAAAATTTACTATAGATCGTTTGCATCTTTTTCATCCAATCAGTGAAGTAGAATTCTTAGCTATAAATATTCCTTTTAAAGTACAGGATCAGAATTACGGTACAATCTTTCGTGTAAATGCGGAAACAGGTTCCGTGATCATGCAAGGGAAAGTAAATCTTTATACACCTACAAATCATTCAGGTGAACAGGCTGTATTTTCAGGTATGGCTTTGAGAGGGAACAAACTATATTTACCCTTCTTCCATATTTCGGATGGCAAATTTAATTCTACATATACTGATACCGCTTATGTAGCTATATACTCGTGGCCTGACTTAAAATATGAAAAAAGAATCGTAGACAGCAGAACTGGTTTTATTGGTTCATACTGCGCAGCTGGGCATGTCTTCACCACTGAAAATAATGACATCTATACTGTATCTCCATGCTCTTTTTCTACAGGGGCTTCTCAAGAAACAAAACCATCCGGAATTCTTCGTATCAAAGCTGGACAAACAGAGTTTGACAAAGACTATTTTGTCAATATTGAAGATTTGAGCGGTGGTTATAAAATAAACAGTGCCTACTATCTTGGAAATAACAAAATGCTGGCAAGTATTTTTACAACTCATCATACAATAGCTGACAGATGGGCAAGAGCAGATGTGAAACTAGCTATTATTGACATTGCAGATAAGACTCTTAATTATGTAAACGGCGTCCCGGTGCATTATGGAGGAGTAACAGGTATGTATCCCAACCACTTCATGATCGACAATGAAGGCAAACTTCAAATCAAGATAAAAAGCGCTGAGGGCTTGTATATGTATGAAGTTGATCCTAATACATATACTGGAATCCGTGGCGCAAAGATTATTGGCCAGGATGTAATGCATGTTGCTAACTTAAAGTAATCCGATAAACCCTTTTAGAGAACATCTCAGGTACACATCCATATTTCAGATCTCCCTTTTGTATATTTCCAGGAGGGAGATTCTTTATTTCTGAAAGTCTAAAAAAGAACTCATCCTAAATCCTTCTCTTTAATAAAAAGATGTATTTGCTCTATCCTCCGGAGCCACTCGCAGGATCTGAGGTATAAAGAACCACAGATCCCTCTTTCCAACTGATGTCAAAAAACAAAGATTCTACATAACTTTCTATTAAGTTGACCTATGAACTGAAGGCGAAATGAATAAAGAAGTGAACAAGATCCAGTCCTGCCAATGGTTCCAATGAATTCACTAATTATAAAAAAAAGAGATTACCTTAAAGGCAGTCTCTTTTTTTATAATGATTTGGGTTAGTAATTCTTAATTTCCTGATTCATCAAACATTTCTCCAAGATGCTTTTCCATTACCAGGTAAGGATCATCTGTATGGGTAACATGACGGATATTTATCAGACTAGCCTTACTCATCATGCGCATCATCTGCCTTCTCTCACATTTAATTTTTTCACCATTAACAATCTTTACTCCTGCTTCAAATGCATTTCTTCCATGGGCACACAAATGATTGTTTACAAAAATGAGATCACCTGACTTAGGAATAAATTCGTTGTAGATTAACGTCTTTGCTTCTTCCCAGTATTTCATAAGGTAATCCATTGCTTCCTGTGTTTGATTTGCATCAGGATTAAAAATCTGTTCCGCTGCATCAAAACGAATAAACGGGAATTTTTCATTACCATACAATACAGGAGTTTTTACTTCAACCTTATTACTTACTTCCAAATGATAATTAGCATCCTGAGGACAACGATAAATAGAACGGAATAATGGTTTCAAGACATCACTTGCTTCTCCATGAGAGCGAATAGAATAAAGTGTAGACGGAACCAACTCTTCATTTCTAAGATACATAAAACTCAAAAAATCAGCTGGATTGAACAGAAATGCATCTTCAGTATGTACATATAGATCTGCTCTTGAGCCTGACCCTGTCTGAGTAAAATTCATGTTTTCATCCGGGATAATCGGATGCATCAACCCTCCTCCTTTTCGTTGAGAATAATACTGAACTGGTTTGGAAGGAACAGCCCCATGAAGCAGAGAAGAAATAAATCCATAAATATTGAGTTTACTAAAATCTGCTTCCTGCCATCTTGCAGGAGTGCGCCCCAGAGCTTGTTGGTCAACATGAACCAAACCTTTAAAAACAATTGCCCCATACTGTCTTGCTGAGAAATCCGTACCAAACCTGCTTAATATCCTGATAATCCTTTCAGGAAGAAACTGATAAGCATAAATATGAAGATTGCTTATATACTCTGGATCTTCATAAGTCTTATAAGCTTTGCAAAGAATTTCGCCTACCTGATTAATTGCTTTTCTCTCCTCTTCTGTTACCTCAATCATTTCAGGCTTTAAAGGAGCGAAGGCTTTATTGGGTAAGGTCGACTGGCTATTTTCTACCTCGAAAACAGGAGGTTCCTTATGTATAATATTCATAGCTAATGATTAAATAAAATTGGAGAATAAATTATTGTAAATTTTAATTAAAGGAATAGTTATATAGGTTCATTAATGTATGTAAACACATTAAATAAAACCATAAAGACCTCACCCTAAATCCCTCTCCTGAAGGAGAGAGAATTTAATGTGTATATTATTAGTTCTGTCGCTATTAATTCAACATTTTCTCGTCGACTATTCCCTTCTCCTTCAGGAGAAGGGCTAGGGACGAGGTTAATTGGCTTTGATACGAGAACTAAATAATTAATCCAAGCTTTTTAAACTAAGATTGATTCTATTGCTCTGTAATCATTTTTTCCATTTGCAGTCAAAGGTATTGCGTCTACATAGCTCACTCGGATTGTTCGGGGATGTAAATGCAGTCTGTGAGACAGAAGCTGGGTAATACACTCTTCTGATACGTGAGGTTCACTATGAACTATATACAGGAATTTATCTCCAACTCCATGACAAGCTACTGATATATTTCCAAGCTCTCTTTTCAGGAAGCCTTCAATTTCGTCAAGATTAATTCGATGTCCTGAAAGCTTTATGAATCGTTTCAACCGGCCTGTGATATAAAAATATCCTTCGTCATCACACCGGCCAATATCTCCGGTTCTCAATAATTTGTTAGTATCAAATGTCTTCAAATCTTCAGGACAAGAAGCATACCCTCCAAAAACATTTGGCCCCTCATACAATACTTCATTTGTATCAGGATCCAGACTCAAGGAACCTCCTTTTATAGCATTTCCTATTGATCCTGTCTTTCTTAGTATATCATCAGGGTGTAAATAGGCAATGCGGGCCGCAGCTTCAGTTTGTCCGTACATAACATAAAACTTTACCCCATAATGTTCTGCATACTGTCCAAAATTTCGTATCAGCCCATCACTTAACTTACCCCCAGCCTGCGTAAGATAGCGCAATGAAGGGTAATTCCTGGAACAGAATCCTATTCTGTTTAAGATCTCATAGTTAATGGGGACTCCTGCTAAAGATGAACAACTATAGTAGTCAAAGTCATACCAGAAATCTTTTTGCAGTATATCCTTCTCGATGCATAGGATACAACCTCCAGCAATAGAGTTGCTCGTAAATACGGATAAACCATAGGAATAGAACAATGGCAAATTTAAAGGAACTACATCATCCTCCAGTATAGGAAGGTAATCAACAATTGACAATGCATTTGAAAGAAGGTTCTTTTCAGAAAGCTTTACAAATTTTGGAGATCCTGTGGAACCTGATGTACTCAAAAGATATTTCAGATTATGATGTATCTCATAATTCACCGGATTTATACCAATATGAAGATTAATTCTTTCCCCATACTCAGCTACCTTATAACCGGAGATAACGTTCCTGGACATGTCATAGATATACACGGGAGAATATCTGTTTTCCAGTTGTATCTTAAGATACTCAGCAATTCCGGGGCTTAACAATACAATTACATGATCTGAACGAAGAAAATTAAGCAACACTTCCACTGATTGGATTGTATTGTCCAGATAGAGAAAGGCAAGGCTTTTAACTCCATTAAGATTCAATGAATCATGAAAATCATCTGCCTTGTATAACTTACCAGTTGCTCCGTCTATATACCTGAGGTTCTTATTTTCAAGTATAACCTTATATAAATTCTGATTCCCCATAATATTTATCTGATAGTAAAAATTAGGAATAAATATTTAGTTCCCGTTTCACATTTATTAACCTCATCCCTAACCCATCTCCTGAAGGAAATGGGAACAGTCAATGAGAAAAATGTTGAATTAATAGCGACAGAACTAATAACATACATATCTAAATCTCTCTCCTGAAGGAGAGAAATTTAGGGTGAGATCTTTGAAGGTCATCGGGGACTTAAATAGTTAATAATATTTAGTTCTTTAAATCTATATTATATTGGGCCAGCATCTTTTTTGCATCAGCATAACTCGTAAGAGCAAGAACATCATTCGTATTGATATTGATATCAAACGTACATTCTATTTCTTCTATCAAAGTCAGATGACCGAGAGAATCCCATTCAGGTATGCTCTGATAAGAGAGGTCTTCCGTGACAATTCTTCCAGGAATCGCAAGTGCTCTTGAGAATGCAGCCTTTAGTTTTTCTTCCGTACTCATATCTATAAATTCTTTGCTTGATTTAGATTATTTAATTTTATTGTTTACTCTTTAATTGATACAAAATTAGTCTGGGCAATATCAGCAGACAATCACCATGAGGTGGTAAAAGAAGGGTATATATTAAGGGTAAAAACAATACCTTTACTATGGTAGTATAGCGCTATAAATATAAGGTAGATATAGATTATATAGAGGCAAATTAGATCTAATACCTATTGTGGATTTGAAGCTATATAGAAATATGAGGCATAAAATACTTTGAATATATTCTTTACTCAGAATACGTTTCTTATCAATTGATAGATTATGCCTGTGCAATTATGCCGGATTGAATTGCATAATTACATAATTCAACTGCGGAATGTAATTGCAGCTTTTTCATTATATTCTTTCTATGGGTATGTACCGTATGAGGGCTAATATTTAATGTATCCCCAATCTCTTTATTAGTCTTCCCAATACTAATCTGTTTGATTATCTCCCTCTCTCTTATTGTTAGGGATGTTGTTGTTAAATCAATATTACTCTCCATCCTATGCCTGTCCGCAAGGATGATATCTACAATAAGAGGGCAAAAAAACTTTTCTCCCTGAATTGCAGAAGTTACAGCTTTTAAAATATCTCTTTTTCCACAATCTTTCATAAGATAACAATAGACATTCAGATCAAGCAATTTTATTATATCACCCTTTTTGTCATGTGCTGCAAGCACAATAACTCTGCAATTATGCAACATATTGAGTATTCTCTTAATTTCATTCAATTCAAAAAACTGAGAATTATAATCTATGATCAAAATGTCCGGACAAAATTCTACTGCTGTATAATTGAATTCATGTGTGTTACCGACTTCCTCTATAAGAAATCTTGACTCACCATCCCCTTCAAGAATCTTTTTGATTCCTTCTCTAAAAACCGGTTGCGAATCAGCTATTATAATTTTCGTCTTATCTTTAATTACCATTTCCATAGGTGTAGTGAGTTAGACAGTTACCAAAGGTATTTTGCTGACTATATCAGAAAGAAAGTCTGAACAACATTTAATTTCTACTCCTGGTAAAACTCATTTTTAATATCTTCTCTAGCAATCCCATTGAAAAACCAGGTTGAATAGCAGAATAATATCGGTGAAATTATACCCTGTTTAGAATAATTCCAAATAACTTCATCCTAGTATTTAAAAATACCCTCCACAGGTTATAAGCATATTCTTACAATCACTATCTCCTTTTCTCTTGTTGGACGAATAGCAATAAAAAGCCTGAGAACTCTGCTTCCCATTTAGTCATTAACTTTGAACTAGTCCTATAGCAAATCCAACCATTTCCATTTTAGTGTTTAGTTTGTTTAGTTATGTTACTGGCATTTCACAAATTAAAGATTGAGTGTATTACAATGAGCTGATCTCAATTGATTAATGGAAAGGAAGTATTACTTTGGTTCTTAGAGTTAACTGTATTAGCTGGAGGACAGCTGATCCAACATAAAAAGAAAAAAATATTTGTAATAAAAATCAAAAACTAAAAAATGATCATTTATAAATTGTAGCTTCCTCTGATTCAAAAATGAGAATGGTTGTCCTTGATTTTAATCCTTTTGACTTCATAAGAAAATAATTATACAAATTTCAGATTGTTAAATTAGTTAGTATGTAGTCATTTAGATTACATACACTATTCACAGTTTACTTAGCTTCCACTTTCCTGTCTTGAATACAAAGATACAACCTATAGTCAGTACAATTTCTGAAAAAGCAATTCCGACGAAGATTCCTGTTGCACCCCAGTTCAGAACAATAGCCAAGAGGTATGCCAACGGCAATTGGATAATTAGGAACATGATTATATATAACAATGTAACTGTATTTACCTTCCCCGAAGCATTCAATGATTTGGCGATTACCATGGTATAACCAAAGAAAAAGTAGGCTATAACCATAAATTGAAGGTATTGAACAGAATAACCAGCTATCACTGCGTCATTGGTAAACCAGCCTACAATTAGTTTGCAAAAGAATAAAACTACAAAACCTGTAAAACCCAGAAACAAAAAATTAAACAATCCAGCTTTCCATACGGACTCTTCTGCCCGGTCCGGCTGACCCGCTCCCAAATTCTGTCCTGTTAATATTCCGGCTGCATTGGCAATACCCCAGGCAGGTAATACAGTAAACATGATCACTCGATTAGCAATGATATAGCCTGCGAGGACACTTTCACCCAATCTGGCTACAATTACAACCATAAGAAATCGACTTAGCGAAGGCACCAAATACTGCACAATTCCCGCAAATGCCAAAGTGACCAGTTTAGACATAATTGTAATAGAAAGTTTTAACTGTTGCCTTCCTATTGAAATCCGTTTTTCCCGAAAAGCAAAATACCAAAACTGATATCCAACACTTAGTACATTGGCTATCAGAGCAGCCAATCCTATACCGGTAAGTCCCAATGCCGGTATTGCACCCAAACCAAATACAAACAATCCACAAAAGATTACATTCAGGAGATTTGAAATAGTCAGCGATCGCATAGACATGGCAGCGTTTCCCGTCCCCCGAAAGATTCCATTCATGAGTGTACGTATGAACATGAAGATGAGTGAACAGAACATTAAGGTAGTATAACTACCTCCTGCCTGAAACATAGCAGTATTAGCACCGGCAATTGTAAGGATAGGTTTTTCAAACCCGATTATCAATAAGGAAAACATGCCAGAGATTAATATGGTCAAAGCGATTACCTGAATCGCCACCAAGCCTGCTTCTTCCGGTTTTTTCTCACCGATACGTCTGGAAATTATAGCTGTTGCCGCTATGCTCAGCCCTGTCGGTATAGAGTAAAGGATAAGTATAACAGAATTAGTGATTCCTGCAAGCGTGATCGCCTGATTACCTATACTACTAACGAACAACAGATTTACCATTACAAAAAGCGACTCCATGACCAGTTCCAGCATAGACGGCAGAGCAAGGAGGAAAGTCGCCCTGTTTACACTTCCTGTGGTAAAGTTCTTTTCATTTCCCAGAAGAGCAATTTTAAATAAATTGGCGTACGATCTCAGTTTTAGTAACACAGTTATTGAGTTGAATAAGAATGAAGCTTTTGTTAGAATGTTATGAAAACCAAACCATTATATTTACAATGATTCGGCAAGATTTTTTATAGATTCGCCCTCTTGGAATTTTTCTTCTGAATTCACCGGTACTCCGAATTCCTGGAATGCAATCCGTTTTTCTACTCTGTAAATCTCTTTTCCAGCAATAGTATTAATAATTCTCGAGTTACGATAGGCACCCATTCCCAGATCCGGGCTTACAAAACCATGCGAATGTAGCTCGGCATTCTGGACAAAAATTTCATTGTTATTGATATCGACAGTATAGTTCCTGCTCACATTCAGAAGATTTTCAGAAGTTCTCATTATTCTGCTTTGTATGCCTTCAATGCATGCAGGCTCATTGTATTTATATCCGGTAGCAAGAATGACATAATCACTTTCCGATGTGAAATTTCTTTGCTGATGAACCTCAGTAAACTCAAGAAGGTTACTGCCTTTAAGGGTAGATGATATGGAATTTAATCTGCAATTGGTACGTAAAAATGCCGGTAGTTCTGTATTGTCCACAGACATTTCATATAGCTTGTCAAAGATGCTCGAAATAAGATCAAAATTAATTCCCTTATACAATCCATTCTGAGCATTTAATATTTGCCTGCGCTTTTCCGAAGATAAGTGATAGAAATAATCTACATACTCTGGTGAGGTAAGCTCAAGTGTTAGTTTTGAATATTCCAATGGAAAATATCTTTCAGACCTGGTAAACCAGTTAATTTTTAATCCGCTTTCCAGCTCCGGAAGCAGATCGGAAAAGATCTCTGCTGCGCTTTGGCCTGATCCAATTATGCTTACAGAAGTGCTATTAAGAATCTCAGACTTGCGAAATTGGTATTGAGATGTGTGAAGTACTTTTGGTAACTGTTGACGATTTGCAAAATCAGGAATATTAGGTTGAGTGCCTGTTCCCAAAACCAGTTTCTTTGTGATATACTCTTCTTCTTTTCCTGTGCTCATATTTTTGACACTCAGAATGTAAAGACCTTTATCATAAATGACGGATATAACCTGGTGCCCGAACCGACAGTTATCAAGCTGTAACGCCACCCATTTACAATAGCTGTTATACTCTTTCCGGAGAATAAAAAAATTCTCTCTGATAAAAAATTTATATAACCTGTCATTTTCTTTTAGATAGTTTAAAAAACTGAACCTGCTTTTAGGATCTGCCATAGTAACCAGATCTGTTCCCATGAAGGGGTTTTGCAAAGTGGCACTGTCCAGCATAAGACCAGGATGCCAGTTAAACTCACTAACTCCATCGAAAAAGATTGAAGACAATTCCTTTACAGGTTGCAAAAGTGCTGCCAGCCCAAGGTTAAAAGGACCAATGCCAATGCCGATTAAATTATATATAGTAGATTCTTTTTTCATGATAGTATTGAAAGTTTGGATGTTAAAAGTTGTTTATCAGAATTGAATACAGAATCAGGAAATTTTTCACGATACCACTCCCTGTAACATATATTCAAATGAGCTTTTTTATGTGGCATTTCAATAACCTTTTGAAGCCTGAATCCCACCTGGGCCTTATTTATCAAAGCAGCCATTGATTCTACCGATCCTTCTCCAACAAGTCTTCCAACTTTGGAATCATTAAATAACCAGTCAAGGATTGCACGCATACAGAGGACTGGATGCTTTTTGCTTTTGTCAGTGGTAGCAATCATAAAATGGGTACCATAATCATCCGGTAGCACTTCATAATAATCACCGACAAGATCAGCGACAGCCCTGTATACTTCTATATTGAAAGTAGGTTCACCGTTTATCATGCCGATATAACTATACATATGATTACCTGCATGGTTTTTTCTGTAATACTGTTCAAGCTTGTTCAAAGACCAGTTCATTCGCCAGATCTTCAGCGTATGCTCACGGTGAAACCATTCATGCAGCATTTCAATATCATGATCAGGATCAACAGGACGTAAACTGACGTTAATATCTTCTTCTGGAAAATATTTGCTAAACACCTCTTTCTTTGGGTCCGGGAATAATAGATCAGTGGAAATATACCTGTAATGAAGAATGTTCGGCGTCTTTAAATACACTACCGATGCTGTAGCTGTTCCCGCATCAATATTTCTGATAGCAGTTAACAAATTACCTTTAATGCACCATTGCTTTCTGGTTAAGAGATAATCTGTTATTTTACCCGGATTATCAAGATGCATCTGATAAGTCTTCTGATAAAAAATCTCTATCAGCTCTGATTCCGGAACTAGTTCATTTTTCCCGAATGCTTGAATTAACGCAGCAATATTACTGGTTATCAAAAAATGAGACAAGAGATCAAGCAGGGAGATTTCATTTTGAAAGTTGTCTTCATTGTTGCGCAGTTCCGGAATTATTGAGCATAAATAGTCCTTCTTTGTTTTTCTGAACAGATAACTCTGATTATCGCGCAGATATAATTTCTGTGGTAAATAATCATTACCCATTTCAATGAGTATATTCTGTTGATGTAACTCACAGATAAAACCGTAAGTCTCAAACATAGTAACAGTGGCTGGCAATATCATATCAAGATATTTGTCAAACCAGGTCTTTGCAGCAAAGGGAACAGAGCTTTTCATCACCTCAGCAGCTTTTTCAATGATCGATGCAATTCTGGCAGCTTGCCCTAAGACCTCATCCTGGCACAAAGATGCCAGTAATCCAATATTGGTATTTGCCCTGTTTCCTATGAATGGATTGTTCCTGAATGAGGTATTGAATCCAGCTATATTATGCCCATTGTAATTCACTGAAATGAACCCCGGATCATAGAGAAATTCAATGTCAGGATGCTGTTCTTGTAGACCTTTACCAAAGGCCTCTTGCATCAGTCTGCTGAAATCATATCCGCGATGCATTTCACTCAGATGATTTACACGCTCAGCACTGGTAATCTTTACATGAAGAGAAAACTTGAGCATCCAGGGGGTGTTTTCATTGTAAACAGTTCTTACCGATGAAGTCGCAGTGTACAATGGCCCCCATAAACCTATATCAATGAGCAATCCTAACTCCTGCATTTCCCGTACTTCAGACAGAGTATTTAAATACCCTGCTTCCCATGGATGTACTGGTACAGGTTTCCAATCAGAATTTTTAGTAATTACTTTAAACGTCTTATGATCCTGGGGTATGTAAGTCATGAGATCTTCTCTCAGTAATTTTGAAAATAGGTGTGCTGCAGTACTCCTTTCCAATACAATGCTTGGATGCGCAAGAAAATAATGTACCTGAAAGCGTTCACTGGTTTCAGGGCTATACTTTAACAGATCTCCATCTGAAAAGCCTTCTCTGCTTTTTGTTAGGGGATGAAAACTATGGCCGGTTACAAGGTTCTGTTCAGATTCAATAAAAGTCTGAAACGTTTTATTGACTTGTATCTTTTCTTCACTGAAAAAATTCAGGAAAGTGGTCATATTGCTAATACTGTTTCGCAAACGTCTTAATATATTCTTTTTGTCCGAGTCAGGATATTTGACATTGCATTCAGAAACGACAATTTCCATAAACCTGAAAATATCTATACTAATAATTTTACTGGAGCTGTTATTTCTTTCAAATACAGGAAAATCATAGACATGTTGTAAGTTACAAGCCGAGCGATAAAGAACAGGAATAAAAACATCTATATTGACAGATGAAAAGCGCATTTGAAGATGAAGCTCCTTACCTGACTTACGAATGAAAGCAGCAAGTTCCTCATCATACTTAGGAGCACCAATATAAAACGAGGCATTCTGAAGTTCTCGAAAGCAATTGTTGATAAGTATTGTAAAACTTATCTCTTGCGCTGCCTGCTGTGCTGATTTATACGTTTCTCTTGTTTGCATGATTCCTGATTGATTCAAGTATTTCCCTAATGTCATTCATGGATGTTATAGGGTTAAGTATGGTGAATTTGAGATAAAACTTTCCGTTTACTTTTGTGCACGCCAACAATACCTCTCCACTATTAAATAATGTCTTTTTTATTTTCTGGTTAAGATCACAGACTTTCTCCGGAGATATATTTTCAGGCACATAGCGAAAAACCAGGACACTGAAATCCGAATGACAGAGGAGCTCAAATTCAGGATCTGATTCTATGACCTGAGCAGCCTGCTCTGTTGTCTCTATGACTTTGTCTATATAGCTACCCAGTTTTTCTCTGCCCATAAGCCTGAGGGTACACCAAAGTTTCAGGGCATCAAATCTCCTGGTCGACTGAGTTATTGTTTTATTGATCTGGGCCGGATGCTCCTCATAATCCTGTTCCTGTGGATTGAGATAATCTGCATGATGTCTGATAATATCAAGGCTACACTTATTTCTAACTATAATGGCACTGCTGCTGATTGGCTGAAAAAAAGATTTGTGATAATCTATCGTTACTGAATCGCTAAATTCTATTCCGTTTAGCAAATGTCTGTACCTGTCTGAAAGGAGCAATCCGCAGCCATAAGCAGCATCAACATGCAACCAGAGATTATATTTATGAGCAATATTACCAATTTCATATAACGGATCTACATTCCCAAAGTCTGTTGTAGCTGCAGTGGCAACAATAGCAATTGGAATATTTCCAAACTCCATTTCTTTTTCGATGGCATGATTTAGTGCAGATACCTGCATTCTGAAACGAGGATCTGTCGGAATCCTGACAAGAGCCTGCTCGCCCAACCCCATCAGGGATGCATTTTTCTGATTACTGAAGTGTGATTTGTCAGAAACAAAAATTCTGAATTTAGAAGCTTCTTTAGGATTTCCATTAATTTTAATATTATGCCTCAGATGAGTGTTCGCATAATTGTCACGGGCCAACAAAAGCCCCATAAGATTGCTTTGTGAACCACCAGCGGTAAATACCCCGTCTGCACTATAGTTATATCCTATCTGCTCTGCAGTCCAGTCTATCAGCTTTCTTTCCATTAAAGTACCTCCTGCACTTTGATCCCATGTGTCTTGTGATGAATTGATTGCGCTGATCAGTACCTCTGCCCATAATGCAGGTATAACTACCGGACAGTTTAAGTGCGCAATGTATTTGGGCAAATGAAATGCTGTAGCATGATCTACATAAAGTCTGTTAATCTCTTCTTCCAACTGCCGATAATTCTTCAATGGCTTGTCAAAATCAACTTTACCAAACAGTTCTCCTAAGCTTGGCGGAGATATACCGCTAAAAGGTTTCTTAGTATTTTCAAGAAACTTTTCCGTTACCTGAATGGCTGATAGCATTGCTTTTTGGTAATCAGCAGCAGTATTCTCATAAAATATATCCTTTAGAAAATAGTCAGTAGTTGGCTCTGCAGGAATACTGATCTTCTGAATTCCTGGTTGAATTAGATCTTGCATAATTTCAGTTGTAAATTGTTTGTTTAAAAAAATCAGTTTAGCCAGGTGGTCTTTTGTTCTATAGGTGTTCTTTTTTTTTCGGCTTTGTAAGCTTCAGGATCACAATGACCTATAAAGAATAACCCTAATGACTGTTCATTTTCCTGCAATTCTAATGACTTGACAAATTCAATGGCAGGACCATTTGTTGCCCAGTATGAACCAAGATTATAAGCTGTACAGGTCAAAGCCATATTCTGAACCGCACAAGAGACTGCCGCTACTTCTTCCCATTCCGGAATACTTACATTAGTACTTTTATTCAAGATGATAGCAATTATGCAAGAAGCTTTTAAAGGATAATTCCGAAGGTATCTGAGCTTTTCCGCAAGGGCCTCCTGATTGGGTGCAGTCTTACTGTATATTGGCAAATAATAGTCAGCCATAAACCTTCCATAATTAATAAGCTGTTTATCCTGAAGCACAATAAATCTCCACGGTTCCGTCATTTTGTGTGTTGGTGCCCATATCGCGTTGGTAAGGATCTCACGAATCATTTCTGAAGAAATAGACTTTTTTATATAGGCATCAGCATATATACTCTTGCGATTTCGGATAATCTCTGACATAATACTTCCCTTTAAAAAGTCAGAGGATGATGATAGTACTGAAATTGTGGCGTATGAATTCATGGTAATACTATATCAAGCGGTTGTTATTGCACTTTCAATATTATGTTTCTTCGGATGTCTGTATTTATAAATTGGATTTTGATGTCTTCCGACTAGTTGAAAACTAGACACTGGATCTGCGGAATTGAACATTTGCCTATGGTTGCGTAATTGTAGCCTGTTTAAGCATGACTGGTCATACTCCTTCACAAAGAGATCAAACCGCTTAAATTTGCGTTCCAGATGAGTATTTTCCTGTTGGTAATCGTGAATACATTCTGCCACCAACCTCCAGAATTCTTCATCCGTAAACTGGCAGTATTCTTCAAGAATTGCTGTAACAAATCGGAAGAACCCATCGAAAACATCAATGAGGATGTTTAACATTCTGATATCATCAGGTATCTCCAGATAAATGCGTTGTGCCTTTTCAGGTAGTTTTACTTCAGGATTAAGTACATTGATCTCTTCTGTTATATCTTTCATAATGATCTTTACCGGAATATGATTTTCCAATACCAGAATCACATTTTCACCATGAGGAATAAAGCTCAGATCGTGTTCGTAAAAGGCGTGTAACAATGGAGCCAGATAACAACGAAGATATTTCCTAAGCCAATCAGAAATTGTGAAACCTGAGTTTTTAATTATTTCAGGAAGCAATGCCTGGTTCTCATGATCTATGTGTATTAAAGCAGCCATAGTCATAAGCTGTTGACCTTTTTTTGTTATAGAAGCAGGGCTTTCTCTCCATAAGGCGGCCAGCATTTTGTTGTAAGAGGAAGTTTGTCCAAACTTTTCAAAAGTAAAGTTCCTGTACCCTACCGTTGCAACTTCACATAGCATGGTAAATCCAAGGCTTTTAATATAAGGGTCTTTCCCGATCGTGCTTTTAATCCAGGTAGTAATAGCTGGTGTTGTGTCCATAAAATATGGACTCATTCCCCGGAGAAATCCCATATTCAGAATAGAAAGGGCTGTCTTGGTATAGAATTTTTCAGGATTACTGATATTGAATAAAGTACGCAGAGACTGTTGTACTAAATAAATATCAGGGCCTGAACCCATTAATACAAGTTGATTAGCTACTATATCCGGAGCAAACAATATAGCCAGTTTGTTATCCCATTGCCATGGATGTACTGGTATGAAAACGTATTCGTCAGGATTTAGACCCTTTTCCGCAAGCTGTCTGTTGAATTGCTGAATGATAGCTTCACCCAGTTCCTGTTTCATAAGATTTTCATAAGGCAGTTCTTCAACAGCATTGAACGAGGCGCGAGACTTATGTCCGGCAAGCCATACAAGTTGAATTGACTGATTAGCCTCCGGAGCGTATTTCCTGTAATCCTCAGCATCAAACCCTACACGACCATTGTTGGCTACAAATATCGGATGACCGTTAAACATAGCATGTTCAATAGTCTGGTAATCGGCATTCACAAGTTTATTAACCGGAATCTGATTATGCTTTAGAATAAACATACTTCCATAAAGGGTTGCTGTTATTTCCTCTAAATAGCCAGGCAGTAAAGTTTCCGGAATTTCCAGATTTTGTTGAAACTCCAGAATGAAATGAATGCTTTCTGGTAAATGGCTTTTGCCGTTGACCATTTTTTTTACTGAACCTTTCTTTAAAAGCCAGTGATTTAACTTCAGCACACGAGCTTCGAAATGGTAAATAATACTGGAATCTCCTGGTGTTATTAGTTTGTAAATCCCCCACCCATTTCGAGTTTCCTGTAAAGACGGCTTTATTATAGATTCATGAGCAAATTCGCTAATGATTTTTCCTATGTGAATCTCATTAGCCTTTTCCCAAAATTCTCTGGTGATGTGGGAATTTAATTCCTTGTCCATAGCTTAAATAGTTTGGCCATTGATATTACAATTTCAACTGATGCAAAACTATATTGATTGAAGAGCAGCTACAATCGCTTTTGGGAGGTAAAAAAGGGGTAGTCAGTAATGGTAGAAACTATACCACATCAAGGGTACAATTAAATTGGCTTTTACCACTGATAGTAAAATTACCTTACCTATCAGTTCAAAGATTCTATTATTGGTTCTAAATGTTCTGCTTCCTTCAGGAAAAGAATCAGGGATAAATATTTCTGATATGAGAGCTAAATCTTATAAGAATCAAAAAAAATAGCCCCGTATTTTCGGGGCTATTTCAATTTACGAAGTATAAAATAAACAGGTGTATTACGAATTCACTTCTTTATTGACAGATGTAAAGATAAGAGCAGGTGCTCCCTCTCCCTCTATTATTGTCTGACAATTTTATAAAATCTTATGCCCAGATTATCTTCTATGGAAAGAAGATATATTCCAGGAAACAAATTTGAGTTTACACTATAGTTATCAAATGCTTTTCCCTCTTCCATTATAGCGCCCTGCATATCCGTAATTCTGAACTTAAAATCTCCAATATGATTGATTCTTAAACCTTCATTACCAAATGGATTAGGACTAAGTGAAGTTGCAACACTCTTATTATCTTTTAGATCAGTAATTACTTCGTCATTAAAAACCAGATAATTTAAATTCATATAATTCGAATCAAATACCAGACGTAATTTATGCTGACCTCCTGTTAGATTAATATTGCGAAGCGTTACGGTTTGCCAGGTCTGCCAGCCTTGAGTGTTTGGAATATTAATCGGTCCTGTAATGTCAATGCCATCCACTTCTATATGAAATATTTTTCCATCGCCATCGGCGGCAGCTCTCACATCAAGACTATATGCCCCAGATGATTTAACATTAACGGTGTATTCCAGCCATTCATTCTGCATAATATAGGCAATATTATATCCTCCTCCCTCATCACTACATAGTTCTATCTCTACATCTTCATTACTTCTGTAATTAACAGCTGGTGTGACCTGGCTCCCCGGGGTGTCATCAAAGTATGCATATCCATTTCCACCAAGATCAAATTCTTCCAGCTGAATTGTACCTGGGATATTATGAGGTTTTCCGTTAAAAGGGCTTTGAGGAATATTAACTTTAACTGCTACAGCTGCTGAAGTTGTCTTATTTCCTGAGTTATCAGTAGCCACAGCAGTAATGGAATATGAACCTGCGCTTACATTTGTCCATGAATAAGTATAAGGCGATGAAGCATCTTCTCCTAACTTGGCTGCACCGTTATAGAACTCTACTTTTGAAATTGATCCATCAGGATCAGAAGCATTGGCAGTTATATTTATAGTAGCAGGAGAAGTGAATATTGAATTATTAGCTGGCGCGGTAATGCTCACTATTGGAAATCCAGCTGGAGCTTTTCCAACAAAGGAGGTCATGCTTTGAGCATCCAGACTTACTTGAAACGACCCATCAGGATCGTTGATATTACCTTCTTTCAGAAGGTTCTTTGATCCTGATGTCACGTATCTTTCCCATGTCTGAACCTTAGTACCTGGAATTGACAGCGTAATGGTTTTCGAAGAAGTGCTTCTGTTTAAAGCAACAATAACTACATCATCACCTTTTTTATAGGCAGATACATATACATCAGTAGTAGGATTTTTGGTAGCATCAACTCTGTAATATCCCGGGCGTACAAATTTAGAGTAATGCGTCATCATGTATCCTCGCTTGCTGATGGTACCATCTTCTTTCATAGGACTGTATTGTCTTCTGATATACCACCATACATATGCCTGAAATTCCGCATCTGCCAATGCACTGTGAATATGAAACCCAGTTTCAAGTGCTTCAGGCCAACGATCTGCAGATTGCGCTTCACTATTGGGATGATAAACCTCCGTCATCCATAGTTCTTTTCCTGCACCTTTTTGCTTAAAAAGCGGATAGGTAAAATTACTGTACGCAGTTCCGTAAAGGTGCGCTCCCAAAATATCCATATTGGCCAGAGCCTGAGGGTCATTTAAAATAGGATCAGACATGTTTTTCAGATAAGAAAATGATTCAGGGGATATCACTCTGCAATTGATTGAACCTGCATTTTCCTTCATAAAACGCAGCATCTCCTGTGGAGTCCACCAGGTCCAATCGTGCGCATAATCCGGTTCATTCTGAACAGAGATTGCGAACAAGTCTACACCATTATCTTTCATGTACTTGACAAAATCATTCAAGTGTTGCGCATATGCACCATACATATCAGATCTCAATCTCTTGGCATTTGTCTGTGTCCCACGAGTAAAGGTTTCAACCATGTTGGCTGGAGGATTCCAGGGGGAGGCAAAAACGATCGCTCCTAGTTCTATTGCTCTTTTGGCAGTGGCTAGTTCCCTTGACCATTCACTTGGTTTATCAGAAACCCAGATACGAAGAACAGACATACCCATTTGTCCTGCTCCATTACCAAATGCAGTTTCTCTTTGTGAAGCTGTTAAATCACCAGCCCATACAGGGTGATTGATTCCCCCAAAACCACGGATGTACTGCTTTTGAGAAGACAAGGTAACAGTTGCAGTTTGTGCAAATACATTGATGCTAACAAGCAGTGCTAAAATCGATGTTATTAAATTTTTTCTCATGATTACCAGATTCTCTATAACTCTTTGCTGTTAATATTTTCTACTTATATAGTTTGAAGTCCGATAAGTTATCCATCAATAATCCATCTATTCATGATAAGCTAACTTACTCATTCTATATGATCTAAAAATTTCTATTCTACAAAATAAGGGATCAGATTGTAAACATATTTAGAAAGAATAATAAAATAATCGACATAAGATTGAAGCCATCACCTAAAGTGATGGATTCAATTATGCAGAAGATTTAGTTATGAGGTTATTTGGAATGATGGGCGATCCAATAAAATTTAAAGAATAACTATTTTGTTATAGTAACCGTTCCTTCATCTACACTTCCATCAGAATATTCTATTGTAAAAAAATACAAGCCAATTCCTAAACTAAGTCCCATATTACTTTCACCGGACCATTCCTCCGGATGAAAATTCTGCACCCTGGATTGATAATAAACTTTACCACTTTTCTCAATGAATACAAGATTAACAGGATCTTTATCTCTATCATATGGAACAGACCAGGCTCGGTCATATTCAGGATTAAAGACATAAGCCCGTGATGTTCTGCATATCTGTTCTGTAATCACAACTTTGTTTGTATTTTCAACAATACAATTCCTGGAATCTTTTATCTTAAGGCTATATGTTCCTGATGATAGTTCATCAAAATGTGATAATGATTGTTTATCATTCAAGATAAATGTATAAGGCGGTTTTCCACCTTTAACAGTTTGAGGATACAGTTGAACTCTACCAGTCTCTTTTCCTTTGCAGCTTGCTGTTACAGCAAATCTGACATCTCCTTTCAGGTCTTCACAAGGATCTGCAAGAGTCACAACAGAAGTGTTAATCTTCTTCTCTTCCCCACTGGTTACACTATCCTTTAGTGTTAATCCTGGTTGAGGGATCATTACAAGTTCATCCTTTTCTGGGAATTCGGAAGGCGCTTCCCCTTTTGATCGGACTGATTGTTTATCAGAGTGAATGGTTAATTTTTCTTTTGTAATTTTATCCGACTTTGATAAAGGTATGGTTTCAGATTCCTGAGCCTTTTCAGAAGTTACAACCTGCTCATGTTTTGAAGGCACATTTACAGGGCCATCAGGTTCTGAGCTAAGATTATAATATATATATATTCCTCCTGCAAGACCTATTAATAAAGCCAGGGCATATATATTCCAATTAGGCCTGGACTTATATAAGTATAAGTCCTTACGCATCTGCTCCTTTAGTTTTAAAGTTTCCTGAGCAATAACCAATTCATCAGCTAACAAGGAAAGCTCAAGACTCTTTCTTAACTGCTCATCCGAAGCAAGTTCATCTTCAAACAATACTCTTTCCTCTTGGCTCAACTTGCCTTTGGTATAGAGTTCTATCTTTTCTATTATTCCACTATCTGAGCTCATTCTTAAAAAAATTTATCATTGTACCATCATTTTCAACAAGCTCCATGAGCTTCTGCTTACACCTGTAATGTGTACTCTTAGCCACCGTTTCTCCTGCAAAATTCATTTTCTGAGCCACTTCTTTCATGCTCAGATTGTCATATATCACGTACTTGAGTATCTGTTTGCATTTATCGCCAACTTTACTCATAAACCGTTCTATCAATTCTTCTTTTTCCTTTGTAATGATCACAGCCAGATGGCTCTCTTCCAAAGGTTGCATGTGCATTTTTGAAATATCTAATTGCTTATTTCTTCTCTTTATTCTATTGATCCATAAGTTTCTGGAAACAAAATACAGAAAACCATTTACATCTTTGCCCTGTTCAAACTTACCAAGCCGCACTGTTGTAAAAAGTGATACTACTGCGTCCTGAAAAATATCTTTTGCTTCGTCTTCATCACCATTGTTCATGCAAATATATTTCATAATCTGTGGTAAAGCCGACTGATATAAATGATTAAGGACTCGAGAATTCTGGCCATTTAGAATAGCTTCAATAATTTCCTGATTTTTGTCCTTTTTTAGCATATTCTTCCTACAAACAACGAGTTTAAAAAGTAAACACCTGTGTCAAGAGCTGAAGAAATCAATTTCATGATTGGTAGAAAACCCAATTACTACTTATTGATTCTGAAAGCCAAAGAATTACACCTTCATTTTCAGAAATATATTATTCCCTGATAATGTAATAATGAAGGTTTAACTCATACTGATTCGCAACAGGGTATACGTTGGATTGGGACATGAGGTACGCCAGAGAGAAGTCAAAATAATTTTTATAAAGGTTTATTTTATAAAGGTCGAGGATTAGACCTGATCCTTTGTCGGTATAATGAAAAGCGCTGACGCCTACGGTATTGGACAAAACAATACCTGCCTGAAGAATATAAGAAGATGAAATACCAGGGACCCAGTTGCACCTGGCAGCACCACGAATTTGCGTATTAGGTCCAATATCAAAAAACTTTTCACCATATAGATTAACATATCTATTTATTAGAAAGGTATAATTGATAGGCGTAACAGTAGGGTTATTAAAATCGTTGAGAGAAACACCCATACGAAAAGTAGGAGAATATAATGTGGCACTCCCCTGACCTGTCCAGGTGAATGAAGAACCTGATGCGCCTGCAGAAGATGCGTCAAAATTGTAGTTGATCATATGAATTGCAATACCTCCGGAAAGGTATAAATTCTCTTTCAATGGAATATGAATAGCATAGCGTATTATTGCTCTTATTCTGTTGAAATATTCTCCTTCCCGATCATTATAAATACCCCCTCCGATGATATGCTTCTTATTTACAGACCTTTTTGTTTCATTCTGTCCCTTTTGCAAATTTACATTTGCATCAGCATAATATGTTCTGATTGCCGAGTATCTTCCAAAATAAGACCTGAAAACAAAATTTGACTGAAATTCATTGTCGAGACAAATATGAGAAGGGACGTGTAATTGAATATTTTTGGGAAAGTGTATAAACGACTCTGAAAAATTGCTTTGTGTAAAAGCCTTCAAAGAGCATAAACATATATAAATCAACAAAAAAAGTCCCTTTGTGTACATTTTAAACACAGACTAGTGCCGTGATTTTAGTTTTATTTTTCCGAAATTTCAAAAATACATTTACTTTTTTATTTTTCGTTTGTAGAAAAGTAAATCAGGAAATAAAATCTTAAAATATTTCTTCGCAAGAAGATTTATATTTACATGTTTAAGCCTTCAAAGGTTGTTGAACTACCTGAAAAGCAAAGGAAAAAATATGAAATTACTCATGAGGTCCTACATTTTAACATCTTTATTCTTGTGTCTTAGCTTCATTGCTCAGGCACAAACAGGTCCCGCAGGAGTAGGTATGAATGACGGAAGTTCATCACTTAAACTATGGCTGGACGCAGGAAACGGAACATTTTCAGATACCTTACAAAAAAGTAGCGCCAAGCCTGGTGACAAAATTTTATTCTGGAAAGATCTGAGTGGCAGCAACAACCATGTAATGTCTGGCAGCGATACAACCAACCCGGTATTAACAACTTCAAATCCCCTTTTAAATAATCAGGATGGGATTCGGTTTTTCAGAAATGATGGCAAAGGGAACAAAAAAAATTTCCTGGTATCCAAATCTTTCTCTAAGACCAATGATATTACTATTTACTGCATCTTTCATGCATTAACCAAAGCAGGGGGAACAAATGTAAGTCCATTCAAAGCTACAAACTATGACAGTAATATGTGGTATTTCGGAGCGGGCCTTGTTGACGGAGGAGCGAACGGATTTACAAACGACATAAGTCTTGCTTTTTGTGATACCAGTATTGCAGCTGGTGCCGGAGACTCTACTTCTTCTACGGATTATTGTGTAAAAGCTCCTGCATCATTGAATAAAACATATTTTGCAGTATTGCAAAAAGAGGCTTGGACAGGGAAACTTAAGATCGGGCATAACACAAACACAGACTCCGTTTTTCAGGCTGGTACTCAACCCATTAATGTACCCACAAGGTATTATATAGGTTCAACATCCAATGCGAAAGCAAATACAGAACCTTCTTTCTTTGATGGATATATTGCCTGTGTATTGGTATATAATAAAATACTCAGTAGCGCTGAAAAAATTATACTTGAAAACTATCTTTCAGCAAAATACAATATCCCCCTTAAAGACAATGACATATATCAGTTTGATGAGCCGCACTCCGGCAACTTCGATTTTGAATTGGTAGGAATAGGTAAAGCTAATGATGGTACGGCTCAACTTTCAGCGAGAGGAGATGGAATGATAGAACTACTAAACATATCAGAATTGAGCAAAGGTGAATTTATGTTCATTGCTAATAATGGCAAATCTTTAACTTCAGCAAAAGACAATTTACCAATAGGAATTCAATACAGGCTGGATCGCGAATGGATATGTTCTAAAATAGGAAAATCTTCGAAGGTCGATCTTATCATAGACCCAAAAAACATATCTGCAATAGACTCTAAAGATATAAGACTTATAATAGATACAGACAATGATGGTTCTTATACCATGGAGAAAATAGGAGAAGGAGTCATTGAAATCTCAGAGGTGACTCGTGATGGTCGCTACGTCTTCAGAGGAGTGGATTTGAAACATGGCAATCGCTTTACCTTAGGAAAAGTTAACACAGATTTTATTAACAGTGAGGCTGATTATTTTTCTCCCAATGGTGACGGAGTGTCAGATACGTATTATATTTCTTGTGCTGGCAAAGCCAATATCTACGACAGAAATGGGAAACGGATCAAAACCCTTACAACTCCTGCTTTCTGGGATGGAACCAATGATAGAGGAGAATTACTGGCTCCAGGATTATATTTTTTAAATATTAATGAAGATCTTCAAAAAACTGTCACGTTGATCAGGTAAAACTCTATTAGCTTCGATTTAAATTCATCTCAAGCACTTAAACTATCAGCTGCCAAGGAATATTTCATGGATTCCACCACTATTGTTGGTTTGCTGACGTTTATTGAGGAAATTTAAACTAATTTTTAATATAAGATTTCTCGAAATGAAGCATTTCCATCTATTTTTTTTCTCCTAATCACTTCTTTTTGTGTTCATAAGAAAACTGAAAACATTAGACTTAACCTGGAATTAATTGAGGCTGCTCATCATGAGCTAGACTCGTCATACATTCTCAGCTTGCTTGAAGAGGGAGCTGAATTAAATTTCCAGGACTCTACAGGAAATTCTGCATTGCATTATAATCTTTCAAATTATGGTCATTGTAAGAATGTTAATATGTTTCTCACAAGAAAAAATATTGATGTCAACCTTCGAAACAAAGCCAGTCAGACTCCAATATTATTAACACTGGACAACGACGTTATAAAAAAATTAATCGCCCTTGGTGCAGATGTAAATGTACAGGATTATTCAGGGAAAACGCCCCTTCATTATGCTTGCAGTAAGAATGATCCTGAACTTGTAGATTTATTGCTTAGCAGTGGGGCAAACGTAAACATAAAAGATAGCCTTGGCCTTACCCCGTTAATCTACTGTTTCATGGAAGTTACATGGCCGAGTTTCAATGGGCCTGTACATGGATGTGGATATCGACGGATAAATAGAATACAAAGAATTGCATCATATAAAACTGTAAAAGCTTTACTGAACAATGGAGCAAAGATAAATGAGCCGGACAAAGAAGGCAGGTCAGCTCTAAATTATGCTATCATACAGAATAACCAACCGGTCTTATTACTTCTTCTATCATCTGGAGCAAAGGTAAGTAATGAGACTTCTGTTAGGGAAAAATTATTGACAAATGCTATTTATGGAGGAAACTCAGAAATAGTAAAATGGCTGCTTGAAGAAGGATTTGATCCTAATCAAAATTATAATGATGGTAAAACAATCTTATATGCGGCTGCAGAAGTTGGGACATCCAAAATGGTACAGGATCTTATTCTAGGTGGTGCAAATCCATCCGTTCCATCCTTCTCGTGTCTGAAATGCAAAAGCGGCAAACAAATTTCTTTTCCTATTCATGCTGCAGCAAATACAGGTAATATAGAAGCTTTGGAAGAATTACTTAAAAATGTTAGTATTAATGTAAATATTAAGGACTATAGCCAGCAGTCACCATTACACCTGGCGGTTGAACAAGATTTATATTATAATTCTTATCAGAATCATAGAGAGCACTTGTTAAGATACACAGATTGTATAGAACTGCTTTTAAAAAATGGAGCGGATCCTAATCAGGTCAACCAATATGGCCAGACTCCATTAATGCTAATTAAGCCTGACCCCTATCTTTCATTAAAAAAGAAAATAAGCAGGACTGATAAAATCAAAATTATCAATTCATTTGCGAATAACTGCACTGACTTTAACATCAGGGATGCAAATGGCGTCAGTGTTTTTATGTATATATCACGTTGTCATAATATTAAAATGGATGAACGAATGTTATTGGCAGGCGCAAACATTAATATCAAAGATAATAATGGTAAAACAGCCCTGGACTACGCTTTAATGTATCAAAATGATTTGAATAGAAGGAAAGATGAGAACGCCAAGAATATTAAAGGAGGAATGGTTTATATTTTAAATAAGGTGGAATCACAAGAAGATGAAATTGACAGATATATCAATTACCTTATTAAAAATGGAGCTAAGAAAGGGAAGGATATAAATTAAAACTAAATATTTCGCTTTTTTCATTAATTAGTTGTATCTGATAAAAAACATTAAAAATGAAAAAGGCTGCCCTTTCAAAGCAGCCTTCAATTTTATCTGATCAAATCCGGAGTTCTATATTCTCACTGTAAGTTAAACCTTACTTCTTTTCTATCTCTACCTCCTGCAACTTCAATCCCGGCCCCGTATACTCCAATTTATTTGTTGTTTGTTCGCTTAATGGTTCTTGCAGATAAACGTCAAGTGTTCTCAGGTCGCGATGCAGCTTGGTTTTAATTGCTCCTTTACCATCTACTTTGAAATATTTCTTATTAGCATAAGGTGCATAGGTATCACCTTGGAAAGTGACCCGAAGTTGCTTTTCATCGACCATCTTAACTTCTTGTATTTGGCCTTTGCCTTCAGAGCTTTTTTCTTCTGTTTCAGTTTCTCTGACCGGCATTGCTTCTTTGGAGAGAATTAAAATCAGTTTACCGTTTTTGAATTTAATATTATCACTGGTAAAATCTACCTTGTTACCATCGAAAGTATGAGATGCGGCAGACCACCTTTCCATATTCCAGGAATTAAAATCATCTGTCCATTTCAGGTTAAAAGTTTTATCTTTTTTATATTCATAATACTTAACATAGTCATATTGCGCAGACCTTGGCAATATTGAATCGTTCCATGGGCCTGTCCAATCATAAAACTCTGAAATCCATATATTCATCATTATTTTCTGCGGTTTATTCATTCTGGCTATATGTTCTCCATCTTGCCTGTATACTTCCTGACCGTCAACACTCCATGCAATATATTCGGGAGTCCAGTCAAAAGCATAGGTATGAAACTCCTCATGAGGGTTAAAAGCTAACACTTGCCTGTGTTCATGCATCTTGTGCCTGCCTTCTATCACATTAAACTGTGCTTCATTATTGTACCTGCCGAGTATTTCCAAATCGATTTCGTTCCAATTGGTAGTAAAGTCAGGATTATCATAAAAGGTGAAAAGTGAGCTAACAATACCGCTTCCTGCTGCAGACTTCATACTTACTTCAAATCTGCCGTAAAGAAATGTTTCATTGGTCCTAAGCTCCGCTCCTTTATATTCTTTCGCTTTCGTTATAAATGGAATACATAACAAAAGAACAAATGAGGTTAAGATGTATTTTTTCATTAAATAAACGTTTGGATTATTGTCTTACAAAGGTACAATGAAATACTTAGCCTATAAACGAGGAAGCCTGTAAAAATTACAGGCTGATTGCATATTTCTGAATTTTATCTGAAAATATCCTAAGCAGAAACGAACTCCTTGGCTTTTCTAAGAAACCCAGATCTAGTCTTTACTTTCTGTATAGATTTGGCTAAACTGTCATAATTAATTACAAACTTTATCCAGTTATAGAAATCATTTTTTTCCTTATTCACGTGGTACATAAAGGTCTCCTCACTCATTTCTCTTAAGCCTTTTAATAGCTCATCTACATTGGTGAATACCTTTCCATCGTTGGAATAAAAGAATTTATCAGGTGTCAATTGTTGTAAGGACATTTCTATTAAAGAGTTATGATTTGTTAATACATGTTAAATGCTTTTAATGATAACATAGTTCCCCTCATATTAACATTTAGGGAAAAATAACTAAACTCCAACTTTTAAAGAGTAACAAATTCAAAGCATATGCAAATAGGATGGAAGATTTCATTTTGTTTATATGATAAAAACATTCTATTAGTTGCATAGTTTGGTGCATCAAAAACAAAAAAAGGGATCACCCGCCGATGATCCCTCAAAAAAAACAACAACTTAAAAAAACAATTACTTCGTTATTGAAGCTTCACAAGTTTTGAAACTTCAATGCTTCCAGATGCATATTCTATAGTCATCAGATATGTACCTCCTTTCAGATCTTGCCCGATACTGCTGGTCTGATCTGCAGGTATATCATTTAATACTTCTACTTCTGCTCCATAGATATTTGTAATCCTTAATTGCTTTATGGCCATATTAGAAGTAATATTAAAGAATTCACTTGAAGGGTTTGGAACTATCCCGGTAAAGACTTTATATCCGCCAGAGAAAATACCAGTAGTAACACTCACATTCAGGGATACAGGATTAGAAGTAGTTACTCCTCCATTGCTGTCTGTTACTTTAACCAATATCACATGATTGCCCGGACTTGCATTCTTGTATTCAAATATATATGGTGATGAATTAGAGGAACCTACCAATTGTGCATCCAGATAATACTCTACTTTGGCAATTGTCCCATCCGGATCATCTACTGATACATCATATGTAATGACATCACCAATAATATTTTCATTAGATACTGGAGCATTAATCGTGATTACCGAAGGCTGATTCGGATTAACAGTAACAGCAGTCGGCGCTGAAGAAGATTTACATCCCGCTCCATTTGTCACGTCTAAAGAATAGTTTCCTGATGTCGTTGCAGTGTAGGAAGCATTGGTTCCTACCTGAGTATTGCCATTAAACCACTTATAACTTAAGCCAGTTCCGTTATTGGCATTCAGCACCACACTATTACCCTCAACTACAGTTGTTGGACCTGAAGCTGATATTGTCGCAAGAGGCAAAGAATTTACTGTAACTGCAATAAGAGCACGGGAACTTTCACAACCGTCTAAAGTCTGAGATACATAATAGTTTGTTGTACCTGGCGCACCGGTAGCAGGAACAGGAGCAGTCCCAACTCCTGTTCCATTTGAAGACCCGGTATACCATTTTAAAGCTGAACCATTAGCTGAAAGTGCTGTTGCACCTTCATTCTGGCAATATAAAACAGGCGATGTTACTTTAGGTAATGGTGGGGTTGGATTTACTTTAACCTCAACAGCATCTGAAGATACCGACTGCCCATTTGCCGTCACTGTTACTGAATAATTTCCGGATTGTGTAGCAGTATAAGAAGCAGAATTTGCCGCATTAATTATTGCATCACCCCTTTTCCACTGATAGGTATAACCAGTGCCGCTATTTGCGTTTAGAACAACTGAAGATCCTTCACAGATAGTAGTACTTCCTGTATTTGTAATTTCTGCTGTTAACTGAAAATTGCCTTCACTCATTTCCACTTTATCTATTACAATACATGTAGAGTTATTTCCTACATAAAATTTCAATTTAGAGACCGCATCTGTTACGGTAGCATTGAACTCCAATGAAAATAACTGGGCACTAGTTGTAAGATCAATTGATTTACTAAAATGAGTAGTATAAGGATCTGCATCTTGCTGAACACTGACAATCATACTTCTTGCAACATCAGCTTTTGCCAGAAAGCTGATCTTATAGTTTTTCCCTTCTGTAATTGGAGTAGCTTGTCTTACTTGTACATGCCATTCTGCTGTTCCAGGAGTTGCAGGACAAATTTTCAATGAGTTGGTACCAGACATGTTTCCATTTGTGATAACGGTCATAGTACCGCTTGCACTGCTATTATTCTGAATTTCCCATTCGGTAGTACCCTGATCGAACTCTCCATTTTTAATCAGTTGAGTTCTTGGATTCCCAACAGTTATAGTAACTTCAGCAGAAGTTACTTTATTACCTGAATTATCGGAAGCTACTGCTGTTAGTTTATAGTTTCCTTCTGCAACATTGTTCCAATCAAAAGAATAGGGTGAAGTAGCATCTTCGCCCAATTTTGTTGTTCCATTATAGAACTCAACTATGGTAATGCTTCCGTCTGCATCACTGGCAGTTGCCGTAAGCGTGATATTTGCACCTGCTTTAAAAGTTGTATTATTGGCAGGACCTGTTAGGGCCACTTTAGGCAATTCACCATTACTTGTACATGCACCTGTTGAACAAGCAGGGTAGCCAACACTGGTTCTGCCGGAAACATAATTCTTAAGCCATGTAAATGCCGGTTTTTCAGTTCCGGAACTGCTCATGATCCCGGTTCCGGTTCTCCATGTAGCACCTGTAATATATCCCCATAGAGTGATACCGGCAACAGCAGGGTGTTCCCAGTATACAGGGAAGTGAGTCTTATAACTGTTTTCCTGCTGAGTATTATTATTTTCTGAGTCAGTCCCACCATTAAGGTCAAGTTCTGTTACAAATACCGGCACACCGCCGGTTGCCATGAGATCCACTGCTGATTTTAACTGAGAAGCGCTTGTCTGATCAACATTGAAGCAATGTGCCTGCGTTCCGAATCCATCAATCAATCCCCTGTCACGAAGAGCTTTGACCAAACCTAACATACTATTTATTTTACTGGTATTGTTTTCCAATCCATAGTCATTAAGGATAAGTTTAGTATTAGGAAACAATGCACGAGCCTGGGTAAATACCCAAATCTGCCAGTCATAGCCAGTGCTTCCTGTACCTCCTAATAATCTCTCAAAAACCGGGTTATCTGCCTGGTGCCCTGCCAGCTGTTCATTAATAACATCCACCTGATCTGTTAATGGGTATCTTTGAGCAACAGCAGTCATATACTCAAGAGCTTCTTCTCTTGCCTCTGTTACTGAACTCAGATTTTTAAACCAGGATGGATATTGACTTGCCCACATTAATGCATGATAGCGAAACATCATATTGTTGTTCTTTGCATGATTATAAGACACATCTGCTCCTCCCCAGTTAAACTGATCTCGTGTTCCTTCCACTGGTCCCCATTTACAACTATTCTCAGCAGTAACACCATTCCAGTAGGTGTTATAGTTAATCTGAGGAGCATTCGGTATAATATTAGCAAGGTATTTACCTTTGCAGGCGCTCATACCCCTTTGTGTAACATTATTATTGCCAACTGTAATAACAATGCCGACAGAGGTAAACATAACTCCTCTATTGTTTGTAGCCCTTGCCTTAATCGTATATGTCCCTGCAGGTACACACCCCCAGACATATTTATAAGTATTATTGGTATGAGATGTAGCTTCTCCTAAAAGTGTTGTTCCATTAAAAAATTCGACCTTTGTGACTGTCCCGTTATTGGTTGATTTTCCCAAATCTGTTGCATACACATGAATCTCAACATCAGTCCCGGCCTTAAAATACGCATTGCTGTGCGGCATCGTAACAGTACACGATGGAGGATAGTTTAATGTTTGGGCCTGGAGCAACGTAATGAGTCCCAGCAGGAAGACAAGAATAAGTAAACCTTTTCCTTTCATATAAAATTTCTTTCAAGTTCAGTATCTGAAAACAGCCTTTTTCATTTTTTCAAAAAATTATTCTATTACTTTTGAAAGAATTAAAGACATAGACTCATATCAAAATCATGGAACTGAGCTATCTACACAGAAAGAAATAAAAAGTAAACCCCAAAAAATTTTATTTGATCGAATAATTATCCTATTCTGCCTATTAAAAAAAGGAAAAGGGGCTCCAAATATCTGACAGAATTATAAGCAAGAGGAAGATGACCAGATTAACGAACAACTGTAATATTTGTCAGTTTCTTATTGTCAATAGTTATAACGTAGTATCCGGTATTTACGACTTCACCTCCGGAACCTGTACCGTCCCAAGTTGCAGGAGCAAGAAACTCGCGAATGATATTTCCATTCATATCAAATATCCTTGCAACACCAGGCTTATCAATAAAATAGGAGCTCTGCTGACCACCATCAAGCGGAGATATAACAGGGTCACAATCAGAAGCTCTGTAAATTGTAAGATCCGTATCAAGCAAAATACGGCAACCCTTCTGATCTTTCAGACGAAGCATATAGTTCCCTGCAGGAATATTTGTAAACACACCAGAAGCACTGCGAATAGTATCAATTGTACCTGCTACATTTAAAAAGTACGTAATTGGTGGCTCAGATCCTTCTGTTGACACCTCAACACTAAAGCTTGTACCCTCTTTACAATCCTGACTTAATAATTTATAGCCATAGGACTTAATCTCCATACAGGAACTATTCACATTAAGTCTCCACGATCTGTGGTGAAGTTTAAGCAAAGGCAATGCAGAATTAGTAATTTCTGCCCGATAGTCTCCTGCATCTGAAAGTTGTACCCTACTAATACTAAAATCAGCTGAAGATCCAGAACTTAATAAAGTATTACTCTTATACCATGAATATCTATTTCCACTTAAAGCTTCATCATCGTTTACCATAAAATTTATAGATTCAAGAAATCTTACAGTCCTTTCAAAACCCTCCCCAATGGAATCCTGAGGAGCATAAGTAAAATTCGGAAAACCATTTAATTGTGTTAATGGCAACAGATCTTTAAATGTCAACTTGTTATTAATAACAGATAATTTTCTCAAAGAGGGTTTATTAGAAACGTCAGGAAGGGATGTGAGCAAATTGTCCTCAGCGTATAACTCCTCCAGAGTTGTATTATTGTTTAATTCTGAAAGATTTTTAAGCTGATTTCCCCAGCAATAAATAATCTTCAAGCCTGGCAGTTTTTCTATTCCATTAAGATTTTTAAGTCTGTTACGGTCACAATGGAACTCTATAAGTTTGGTATTCTTCGAAAAATCAGGAAGACTGTCAAACCTGTTCACACCAAACTGAATATTTTCAAGAGAGGTAAGATATTGAAGACCAGAAATCCAAGAAAGCTGATTTCCTGACAGAAATAATTTCTGAAGTTTTGTAGCATTGGGTAATTCAGGAAACGATGTAAGCTGATTATAATACAACTGAATCTGTAAAAGATTTGTATTACCTATAACAAAATTGGCATTGGTGATCTGGTTATAGTTCAGGTAGATGTACTCAAGATTAGCGATAGCAGAAAGATTTGGTACTGTCTTGATCTTATTATTGGAAGCATCAATTTTAAAAACAGATCTAAAATTTTCTATGCCTGTCAGATCCGAAATGTTTGCATTGGTCAGGATAAGATCAAAGAGAAAATTATTAGCAGCTGGAATATTCAATTTATTCCCAAGCATCACCGAAGGATATCTTGACAATAACACATTTCTGAAATTTGTATCCGGCAGAGTAAAAGTCTGAGAATAGGCTTTATTCTCTAAAAGTATCAGAGTCAGGACTATGCTTATCAGCTTTATTATATTTTTAAAAATTGCACTCATTATCTGATCACTGTTATCTGACCATTTTCCTTTTTGCCATTAGTGTATTCAGCAATATACACGTAAAATCCCGTTTCAATCATGGAACCGGAGTTACTGATGCCAGACCATTCATAGACTCCTGATAATAAACCGGATTTAAATACCATTTGTCCTGCCTGGTTATATATGCTAAGATAATAACTATTCCTTTCATTCCCATTAAATGTCCATGTCTCTCCTTGTGCAGGAGAGAAAGAAATACTTGCAGGCTGACAGTTTTTTTCTGGCAGCTTAACATTCCATTTGCCCTGGCAACCATTTACATCAATGATCCTTAAGGTATAATTGCCTGAATACAAGCGATCCAGATCTGAAGCGTCGATTTTTTGATTTCCTGAATAAAGCTCAAACTTATAAGGACCTTCACCACCCTGAACTGCACTCTCGTCAATTTCAATCCTTCCATCATTTCTAGCCTGACAAGCTTCAGAAATGGACCATTTACCTTTTATTATTGTTTTTGAACAAGGGTCGATATTCATTTCTGACTTCAGATATGTATCAGAATCAGGTTCTTTAACTGCTTTATTAGTCTCGTTCCTCGTTTCAGAATAGTTCTCAATAACAGCAGTATCCACTCCAACTTTACTTATTGACTCAGTAGTGTTTTGAATTTCAACATGCTGATCATTTTTGATTACGTCTGAAGGTTTGCTATTTTTCTTACCTACTGCCTCCGGTTGTTCTTGCCTACTTGGAACATCATTTCCATGCTTATCAATCAGTTCCTGGCGATGAGCATTTTCAGGTGAAGTCAACTCATTTTTATCGTTGACAGCTAATGCAGCATTTTCTTTACTCTTGTCTTTCAACAGAAAATAACCTCCGGCGATAGATAAAAGACCAGCAATCAAAATTACACTAAAGGTTTTACTTAAACCTTTACCACTTGTTCCTTTATCAATATTGGCGATATCTTCAGATATTTGATTCCGCAGCTCGTGATATGCATTTGCAGATATCAGTTCATTTACTTCACTCTGAAAAGCAACATCTTCTGCCAAGCCCGGATCATTTGAAAGATTTTTGGTAAAATCTTCAAGCTCCTTCCCGGTAAGCTCTCCGCGCAGATAGCGATCTATCAGATGATATTTTTCCTGTTCCGTGCTCAATTTCTAAGAAGATTTTCCAGTAACTTATTTCCTTTAATCAAACTGATAAGCGTTTGCTTACAACGATAATGACTGGCCTTGGCCACTTGTTCATTATTATAACCAAGCTTTTCACTTATCTCTTTCATAGACAACCCTTCATGATTGTAATAGTGAAGGAGCTCTCTGCATTTTTCATTTAATTGTCCGAACAACTTATTAACTGCCGCTGATCGTTCTTTTGTGATGAGGTCAGAGAGAGAATCTTTTCCGGACTCTGCAACTTCAAAGACTGACATATCTTCGTAATTTGAAATGCGTTTCTCGTCCCGCAACTTATTCAGCCAAAGGTTTTTTGCTACTGTGTAAACAAACGCATCGATCGCATGTCTTTCATCAAACTTACCTTTTCTGACCTGATTAAACAAGATAATCACAGCATCTTGAAATATGTCACTCGCCTGATCCATGTTTCCCCCATGTGTAAGAATATAATGCCTTACCTTTCGTAAGGTAGTTTCATACAAATAAGATAGCACCTGACTGTTTTTGCCAGACTTTATACTTGCTAATATTTCTGGGTCCTTGTTCAAGATTCGATTGGTATTACACTGTCAAAAGAGAAAAGTAAACTTTACTTTCCTGCTTTTTTTCCAGACGGCTAACCCTGATTTTAAGTTACACGTTATCAACGGAAAAATAGAACTGTGTTTATCTCTCTTAAACTTAATATTTTATTGGGGGCAATTAAAATTGATTTATTTTCCTTTATTTTAGGAGTTTTTCAGGACTAAATATTAAATACAATTTTCCTTCCTTAATTAACACGGTAAAAAATGCAAACTCCTAGACTCGTCAGTCTGCTTCTGATTTTGCTTTCTTTTTTGCCCGGACAGGTTAAATCCCAGTCTGTGGGAGGATCTTTTCTGACCTTTGATCAGTTCTTTCAAAACTATGCAATGTTTAATCCCGCAAGCGAAGACACTTCCGGAAAATTTAAATTAAGGATTGGGAATAGTGCATTATACGGATTGTTTGAAGGAGTTAACAGAAGATATCTGGACCTTGATTTTAAACCTGAAAACAGGAAATCGCTTTCGTACAGCAAAATCGGCGCCCTTGTACAAACAAACAATGACGGACCATTTATAAAGCGAAGCAGATATTACGGAAGATACTCAAGAACTATAGCAATAGGCAGAGAACAATATGTTTCACTTGGTGTTGCGCTTGGTGCCGTATCTCTGACACTCAGTGGTTCTCAATCTGTGGGTGGAGGTACTTCTACTGTATTCGATGGGTATGCGGGAATGTGGTATCATTGGAAAAAATTAAAACTAGGAGCATCGGTAGAACAATTCACTCAATCGGTTCTAACCCCGATACAACAAAATTTTAAGCTTGAACCTGTGCTGAATTTCAATGGTATATATAGCTTTGACATCAGTCCGAGAATTACAATGTATAATCATCTTTATTTCCGCAAAGAATACCAAAACGCAGGTTCATTTGAATATGCTCCTGTATTATTGATGGCAGAAGTAATTGAGGCAGGCGCCAATTTTAAATTCAAGAGAGGTATAGCCATCATGCTTGGAATTAATGCTCATACATTAGACTATGGCACTATTAGTTTTATGGGATCTTTTCTGATTAGCACAAGACAACTCTCTACTTCTGCAGATAATAAATTTGAAATTACAGCAAGGTATTCTTTCTAAGTATAAGTAAAAGTAATTTTCTTTACTTCTGAGCACAATTTCATTAAACTTAATCAACTAGCTCCTCCTCAAATTTTAGAATTGAAAAAAAATCAAAAAAACTAAAAAAAATTTTGCCATAAAAAAATAAGCTCTTCAAAGTTAACTGGCCCTACACCTACTAGGGTTTTCCCTGACATATTTACAGCTTTTCTAAAAAAAGACTATTTTTTTTACATTCTCCCTCAAAAATATCAGCAATCAGTATTCTCGTTTTAAAACCTTCTTAAAGTAACACTTCTCAACATTAAGAAATATGCTGAAACCATTAAAAGCAAGTTGAAATTTTCATTACATAGTCATTTTCTATGGACTATCCGGACAACAACCGTCATTTTCTGTGGAAAAGCCCCAAAAACCTCAGGCATTTTGGAGTTTTCAGAAACTTTAAGCATTTTAAAATCAATAACTTATTACTCATTTTTACGGTATTAGAACTGATTACAGTTATTTTAAAATATAAAATCTGAATCTTATGAGAACGAATAACACAGATATAAAAAAGACAATTGGCAATTACTTTCAGTATTTCGCTCTTGTTGCGTTCACATTATTCTCAATATATTTCTCATTTTCATATTACCGCTTATACCACCTCGATTCCCAGGAATTAAATGAGCTGACGGGTAAAGTGGAAGCGATACGTATGAAGGAAGCCAAAGGCAAACAAGGAAAACCAGAAGTGTGGATCACAATGGCTGAAACAGGCCAATTCAGAGTAGCTTACGGGAATAACAAAACCATGAAAGAAGTAAGCAGCCTGATAAAAAAAGATGATGCAATCACAATATATCTGAAAAAAGCCCAGAATGCCTTTATAGATTTAGGCAATGATAATGATGTGCTTCAGCTTGTAAAAAATGGAGTTATTATTTATTCATTGGATATTCCACAGAAAAATTTTCAGAAGTACTTCATGTTTTCAGCCATAATGAGTATTCTTCTGCCATTAGGCTGTGTGTTTTACTGGGTAAAATCAAGAAGCAATATGATGGCTAACCTTCATCATCCCACTATTTAATTACAAGAAAGGCGGAAGAAATAAAGACAAAAAAGGTCCTTCAATCTTTTGAATTGAAGGACCTTTTTTATTACTAAAGATTAAGGTAGAGTTATAAATGATAATGATAAAATTAAAGGATTTTCAAAAAGGGGCTTTGCATTAGGTATTCACCTAATGTAAATTCAATGAAAAGGAAAAAACAAATAGAAACTGCTTTTGGATTGAAGGATGTCTGGGAGCAAATTGACTAAATTCAACCATAGCTAAAAGACAAAGGTGTTGGAAGAAATTCAGAAATCACCAATGGAAAGATAAATAAACAATGTTCATTTGCGATACCAAAGAGCTTCTAAGAAACCTGAAGCTTTTTTTTTAAATCATTTTTTAAATCCAATGGCTTGAAATTCTATCTTGCATTGTCTGTCATTTAATAAATACATAATCAATATACAATAGTAAGATGAAAGTCCACACTACCAATTATATTAACACCTTTATTGAAGTAGCTGATGATTGTCCTGCAGAAACAGGTGAGATTCCACCGGTAAAGAAATCTGAAAAAACTATTGCCGCCATTCTATTTGAACTGATCAATGAAAATCCATATCGATATACATCTGACGAAATAATATTTAAATGTTTCGTGATAAAAAACAATATAAAAGAATCAGAAATATCGAAAAACAGGGAAGCCTTCTTTTCTAAAGGACAAGCTTGCTTACGCTCATCTCCATTGACAAAAAGGTATGGATATGGAATTCACTTCAATGGAGAAGGGAAAATTGCATTGTATGGTTTAGAAACTGAAGAATATAAAAAGTTATCAAAGGATAAAAATTTAAGAGTCGTTAAAGCAATGCGCTCAAAAAAAAATAAATAATTTCAAACCAGAGGAAGATTTCTGATAAATCTTCAATTTAAGAATTGTATGTGCGATCTAGCTCTGTTGTCAGCCCTCTTATATATAATAACAATGGTCTTCATTATGAAGACCATTATTATTATTTCACAACATATTTACTCCTTCTTTTCCTTAGGCTTCTCAGATTTTGTCTGACCTTTAGGTGGCCTTTCGCTTTCACGTTGAGTAAAAGCCTTAGACTTTTTCTGATCTTCCTGCTGGACAGGTTTAGCCTCTTCAGTAAATCTGACTTCATTGGCAGCTGCCATCTTCTCTAATGCCTGATCAATTGTAAAGCTAGCAGCTTTTTGCCTAGGTGGAAAATCCTTAAAGGTATTTGCAAATTCAAGAGCAATTGATTGCGCAGCATAAATCAGATATGCATGATGGATAAACCAGTCATAATAAGTATTTGATGTAATGTCTGCTCGTTCAAACGGGTCTGTTCGCAAATTATACAGCTTAGGCAACCTTAATGGAGTGAATGGCTCTCCCCAGATCCTCAAAGTTCCCTGAGCTCTTTGCTCCATAAAAACCATCTTCCAGTTATCATATCTTAAGGCTACAAGATTACCATCATCATCGAAGTATATAAAGCCCTTGCGCGGACTTCTCACTTCTTCTCCAAGCAAATAAGGAAGAAGATTATACCCATCTATATGAACTTTAAATGTTTTATCACCAGCAGTGTGTCCTTTCTTAAGCTTTTCTACAATATTTGGATCTCCGGCCATAGCCAGGAAAGTAGGCAACCAGTCATGGTGATGAACGATCTCATTGGAAACAGTTCCTGCCTTTATTTTTCCAGGCCATCTTATAAGCTCAGGCACACGGAATGCGCCCTCCCAGTTAGTATCCTTTTCACTTCTGAAAGGTGTCATTGCACCATCAGGCCAGGTGTTCATATGAGGTCCGTTGTCAGTACTGTAAACGACAACAGTATCTTCAGTAATACCCAGTTCATCAAGATAATCCAGAAGTTGTCCGACATTTTTATCATGATCAATCATTGTATCATGGTATCTGGACTGCCATCTTCCAGCCTGACCTATGCTCTCGGGCTTGGTATGGGTATATAGGTGCATATGAGTTGTATTAACCCATACAAAAAATGGAGTTTCAGCATCCGTCTGTTTCTTTATAAATTTCTTTGCTGCATCAACGAATTCGTCATCACAGGTCTCCATTCTTTTTGTATTTAGAGGACCTGTGTCTACGATCTTTTGCTTTCCAACTCTCCCCCATCTTGGCTCTTCAGTCGGGTCGTCAACATCAGTAGCCCATGAATGGATTACTCCCCGCGGACCAAATTGCTTTCTGAAATTGGGAAAGTCTTCCTCCGGCGGGTAATCGTCCATTTCAGGTTCTTCTTCAGCATTTAAGTGATAAAGGTTACCAAAGAATTCATCAAACCCGTGAACAGTTGGAAGATACTTATTCAAGTCTCCCAGGTGGTTTTTACCGAACTGTCCTGTTGCATAACCAAGTGGCTTAAGCAATTCAGCAATTGTAGGATCTTCCTTCTGAAGACCAATTGAAGAAGCAGGTACACCTACTTTTGTTAACCCAGTCCGATATCCACTTTGCCCTGTAATAAAGGACGCTCGTCCTGCGGTACAACTCTGCTCTCCATAGGAGTCAGTAAACTTTAAACCTTCATTTGCCAATCTATCAATGTTTGGCGTACGGTACCCCATTAGTCCGTCTGAGTAACAGCTCAGGTTAGTAATACCGATATCATCTCCCCAGATGACTAATATATTGGGCTTCTTATTTGCCATAGTATTTAAATCTCTTTATCAATCCCCTCAACACTCACAAACTATGAGCTTTCTACAAATCTAACCCTGGTAAATTTGGCATTGTTAAATATCAAAGGGAACGGTCCCTATCGTTATTAGCCTTTTATAAATCTTCATAATCGCTGATTAAAACTCATTACTATCTTACTTCGGTAATAACAAATTCTTTCTAAGGAATATAACTTTTACAGGAATATCATTTTTTAATCAAAAAATAATTAAATCATGATTTAATTATTAACTCAAAGGAAAAAATAAAAACCAAATGTAAATTATTGCATACAAAGACTATAAAAGAACCAACAAACAAAAAATTAAATTGAATTATTTTTTACTAAAATTACAAAGTATTTAAATAAATTTTGATATATAGCTGACATTCAAAATTTTATCCAAATCATTTTTAAACCCTACAAATCCTATGAAAAAGATTTTCATTATCGCTTTCCTATGGATAGGAATGCATTTAAATTTATTTTCTCAGCCGGTTTTCCTCAAGGAACTTCCCGAATCCAGCAAGTCCTTCTTTGAAGGAAACGGGAATCTGTACTTCTTTGCAGGAGATTCCTTATGGAAATCCGACGGCACAGTTGCAGGAACTGTATTTGTTAAGAAAATTGGCGAAACACCTATAGGTTATCCCAAAAACAGCAATGCCCTTTCAATTAAGGGAGCCAGTATTTTTTTCACACAAGACGCTCCATCTTCCATAGGAGTATGGAGAACTGGAGGTACCAATGCAACGACATTAAAAATCCGATCATTCAATTCTATATCCCCCATTTCATCATATCAAAACAATCTCTATTTTGCAGCCAATGATGGAGTTAACGGAAGCGAGTTGTGGAAACTAAGCTCCTCATTTAACTTTTCACTGGTAAAGGATATTAATCCGGGCAGTGCAAGTTCGTTCAGTAACAATCTTGGTTACAATGGCAATGTCCAGATCATACACTCGGTCATATCGGATAATATCCTCTACTTTACAGCTTCCAATGCATCCACAGGATTTGATGTTTATAGAACGAATGGCACTACCGCCGGCACTTCAATATTAAAAGATTTTCCAAATCCTTCTTATTTATTGAATGAAGTAAATGGCACAGTCTTTATTGCTACCAATTATGTTGAATCCTTAGAGTGGGATTTTAATGTCTCCGAACTGTGGAAATCGAATGGGACGACTGCTGGAACTGCTCTGGTAAAGAAAATCACCATAGATGGATATTCATTTGGCTTTACAAAAAGTTTCATTCTAAAAAATCAATTGGCATTTCTCCATGAAACTGAATATAGTACAGATTTGTATACCTCCAACGGAACTGAAACCGGGACAACATTTATAAAAGGATATTCTCCCAAATGGCGCGGTAGAGTCCTTCATTCATTTGTGATCAATGATGCTTTAATCCTGACGGAAGGGTATGATTATTTTGTTTCATGGATTAGCAGGACAGATGGAACCCCTGAAGGGTCTATAAGACTTGCAAATTATAATCATGCTTTTAGTGATGGATCCGAAGAATTTATAAAGGTAAATGAACGCCTCATATATATTGATGGTAATTGGCCATACCCTGATCCCACATCAGAGGAATTTAATCAGCTATATGAGACTTCAGGATACCCAGGAGTAGGCTCAGTGAGGCGAACCAAAGATATTTATCCAAATGGCAATTCGTATCCAAACTCCAAAAATCTGACAGAAGTGAACGGAAAATTATTCTTTACAACCCAAGCTTCCGGATCATTTACTCCGTCTGGAAAATTCAAGTTGTGGGTTTATAATCCTGATAAACCGAACACAAATACACCTTACTTTACGCTCGTAAATGCTGATACAGATAAGGACATTGGACTTATAAGAGAAGGAGATACATTATTCAGACCTACAGGAGGAAACATTAATATCAGGTACAATGCAGCAACAACAATTGGTAGTGTCATTCTAAAGGTAAACGATGTTCCAAGTAGAACTGAAAATACGGCACCATATGCTCTTGCAGGAGATAATAATGGTGACTATTCAGCATGGGCTACAGGTCCAGGGCAATATAAAATAACGGGAGTTACTTATTCCGGAAACGGCGGCAAAGGACTTCAGGGAGCATCAACATCTGTAAATTTTCTTCTTAAGGAGTTTATTCCTAATGTTGCTCCGATAGTAGATGCGGGACCAGACATGACATTCTCCTATCCGGCCGGAATTATAAAAATAACAGGAACCTGGTCAGACCCCAATGAAGATGCACCATACAGATACTGGCAATTGCGCACTGACTCACCTTGCGACCCTATATATTGCCCAAATAGATATAGAAGTAACGGAGACACACTGGTTTTAGAAAATTTTATACCAGGTGAATACATATTCAGATACATAGCAACAGACCGCTCTGACCTTTCGGATTATGATGAAGTCAAGATAACCATTACCGGACAGGCAGTGATAAACTTTTCACTTATAAATGCAGACACTGACCAAGAGATCACATATGGATTGTATGATGGAAGAATTATTGACCTTGCCTATTTATCTTCAAATATTAATTTCAAGGCTAATGTTTCTCCTGCTTCTATTGGAAGTGTAAAGTTTATTTATGATGGTGTTGTCCGAACTGAAAACATTGCCCCTTATGCTTATTTTGGAGACAACAAAGGCGACTATAATCCAGGAACGTTGACTATAGGAAATCATACATTAAGCGCATGGCCTTATACTGGCAGAAATGCTACCGGAACCCAAGGGCATGGACTCACCTATAACTTCACAGTTATAAACTCGGCGGCAAGATTAGCAGAAACTGAAAGTATGAAACTAACAGCCTATCCCAACCCATCCTCTGATCAAATCAATATTTCAATACCAGAATCAGGCGATGGGCCTCTCACTGTTTCAATATACAACAGTCAAGGATCATTAGTTACAAACCTTTTCGAAGGAACATATCAGAAAATTGAGATGGTATGGAATGTAGCAGACCTTCCTGATGGAATATACCTCTGCAAAATGAATACTTCCGCTGGAACCAAAGTAGAGAAGCTTGTGGTAAAAAGATAAGTCCATTTAATAACTTAAACAATAGGTTACTTAAAGTAACCTATTGTTTTTATATATTTAAGGAAAGGTGATACAAAGACTTATAGGGAGTAAAATTTAAACAATAAATTCTTTGTCAAGAATCAAAAGATCCCAGTCCATTACTTTACTCTTATTAACTTTTTTGAGCACCTGCATTCTGGAAAGTATCTTGTTCTTAAAATTCTGACAAGTGATGCTTTGGAGTTCAAGCATTCGGGAGAGTTCGGAAGCAGGAATATCAGTTCTGGTCTGTGACACCAGATAGAGCATATAGAATGCTTTTTGAAGCGAGAATTTGGTCCTGTGAAAAATCGTGTTCGCTGTTAGTGATTCGTTGTAATTGCATTTAGCGCATCTCATGTCAAATTTTGCTTTGCCTTTAATTGATCGCGTATTACCACACATTTTGCAAAAAAAACCATTTTTTTCTTTAAGATCCAAAAGATAACGCATACAAGATAAATCGTCAGGATATGCTTTCTTAAATGCCTCAAAATCCACGTGGGTATTCATTACCACTGATTGTGCAAATGCACTTAAATGTTTCTGAAGTTTGTTATTAGCAAGATCAAGAGCGATATTCATTTTTTGATTCTCTTCAGCCCTTCTTTCCAGCTCTACTTTTGCTTTATTCAGCTCTAGTGTTCTTTCCTTTACCCTCTCTTCAAGTTCCCTGTTTACCTTTTCTCTTAACAGATCGTTTTGCTCCAGCTGAAGGATCAGATTTGCCTGAACAGCATTCTTTTCCGCATAAAGCTGCCTAACTTTCTCCGCAATACATATGGATAAAAACATAAGTTGAAAAATGACTCCGGCATTGATGGCATAAACAGAAAAAATATTGGAAGGAATGAGGGTAACGCTTTCCAGAAAGCAAATCACGCCGGTAAAATTCAACAAAGAGAAACCAACAACAAACCATTTTGCTGAATTATTTCCTGCCCTGTAAATGTGAATTCCATAATAAAACGCTATCTGATAACAAATAAGGTCCAGCAGAAACATATACTCCAAAGGCGGAAAAGCCAGCTGAATAAAAAAACAGAAGATCCGAAAATAAATAAGTATGCGAAATAATCTGTATACATTAGATGCATTCTTTTTCAATTCAAAAAAATCAATAAAAAACTGGAGCATTGAAACAGTGCATATAAACAAGCTTACAAATGGAAGATAAATATTAAACCCTGGATGATTAGACCAGATATATTGAAATCCTATTCCACTTCTTGTAAGAAAAAATATTGTTACTGCCAGGGCATAACTTACATAATACAGATAATAAGCACTTCTGAGAATTATAAAATATAAAATGTTATAAAAAATCATAAGCAGTAAAAGACCATAAAATATGCCGAACATGATGTATTCATTCAAACCATATTTTATAAATCTGGCATAAGACCTTATTATCGGCTCCATAAGATTCAGACTTTCCGATCTGAATCTCATAAATACTGTTACTGCTGTATCACTTCTGAAGGCAATCGGAAAACTAACATTTTTGTGACCTATCTTTCTTGAAGAAAAGGATGTGTTGAAACCAGCTTTATCTTCATTGTAAACTCCATTCGAATCAGGATAAAAAAATGAAATCTCATCGATATCAAAGTCAAACATCTCAATGAGGTAGCCCTTTTCATTAGTTGTGGGATTGATGATCTTAAATTTAAGCCAGTAGGCTGAGCTGGCTCTGGTATTTAATAAATCCTGGGCAGTACTTGTTTTAAAACTCTTTCCGTCTTCAGCAATCCTTAAGACTTCCGAAAAGGTTAAATTTGCAGACTTATCCTCCCAATAATCGACATAAGAACGTGTTACTGACCATTCTTCAGTATCATCAGTTAATATAATAGGAACAGATGCATTAATTCTTGTAATATGAAATATGCAAAGCAGAATTGCCAAAATAAGCCTACCAAGATATGGCCTTATTAATAAAACAGCCTTTCCATGTAGGGCTTTCGCAAAATTTAAATAAATATTATACCTCACCTTTCACTAAAAAATCACTAAATCATACAGTTAATTTAGTCCTGCATGATGAGATACTTGCACCTACAATTTTTCTCATAACCATTTGAAACATTCTGATATGATCTTTGTGCGGTTTTCAAAGAATCAGATCAGAATTCTAAACTTTTAACTATACCTCAACTAAAAAAGCGAACTAACCACCTCCAAAAGAAATTTCCCACTCTTTTCTAATTGTACAGCTAAATAAACTCAAACCCGTCAATATTCAAAATCGACGATAAAAATAACTACTCAATTTACAAAGATAATTGAGCCACTAGTTTTAATAAAGGGTCTTTCTTTCTTACTGAAACCGGAATTGATGCTCCATTTTCCATAATCAGATAGCCACCATCACTTTTAATATACTTACTTATAAAGTTTATATTTATTAGATATGATTTATGAATCCTGTAAAACAGATCTTCAGAAAGCTTATCAGCAAATACCTTAACATTCTTTGACACAACCAGTTTTTTTCCATCCTCGAGATAAATATTTGAGTATGCCCCGTCTGCTTCTATGTAACATATATTTTTGACCTTTAAAAATATACATTCCTGCTTATCCATTACCACAATTTTCTGTTCAGCAGGCTGGCTATTCTGTTCAATAGCCGATTTGTCAAGAATCAGATCTGAATACATTAAATCATTGAAGTTAACATTTTTCATAAAAATCCCTCAGTTTTTTAAATAAGTAATACAAATTAAGAGAGCGATCTTCTATCAATGAAAAAAAGGAGTTAAAATCCAGTGGATTGAGCAGGATTTACCCTTAAAATTCCCTTAAAAAATTATAGTTAAAAGACGTAAAAAATATTCAAAAGCCTTTAAAAATCGTCAGAAACCTGGTTTTATAATTATTTAAAAGACGTGCAATAAAACATTGTTTTAGAAAAGACAAAGAACTGAGACATTACCAGATTTGATTTCTACTTAAAACATTAACCACCCTCATAAAATAGCTATAAATCAATAAGATACAAAAACAAAAACTCTTTCATTCATGAAAAATCGAGTTTTGCATCAACTTGACTCAATTTTATCTTATAGATGCCAGGTATTTAACCGCCTTAATTCCCGGCATGAAAAAATAAGACCCTCCAATTACCTTTGTAAATGCTGGTACATCTTTGATCCTCTCCCTCACAGGTTCTGCCTGGATTGTAAAAGTACCTGTTTCTGATTTACATCTTCCCAATGGATTGCCTGAAATCGGATCAGGATCATTATAAAGACCTTGAAATTTAGAACTGTTAATCCATGTATCCTGGATAAATTCAAACTGACGACTTAGACTGGTATTAAAACAAATAAAATGGAGTCCTCTATCTTTAGCTACCTCCGGATGAGCTACAATTTCAGCTGGGTCAAAAGATTCAATATAAGTACCATAAGGTCTTCCTCGCCTTAGAATTTTATGTCTTTTATTAATAAGATCTGATTCCTCAGGAGTCGGACCTTTGGAATTTCTAGGATTTGACCTTCGCACATGTGACCCAATCGGACACTTAAACCCATCTCTGTCAGCATGATAAAATTCAAAAGAATTATCCTGGCCTAAAGCAGGATTATCACGTTCCGGACATTTTACCAATGGGGCACCACTTGGCCATCTTCCCATCATTTTTGAAGCCAGCCTTACTCTTTTCTCCTCATCACTTCCACCTTCACAAGTAGCATCCTCCATAAATTTCCAAAACTTTAGCACATCCTGACTGATCTGCCTGAAAACCATATAAGTACCATTCTTCCCAAAATCATAATTATTGCTTCCATCCTTAAGAAGTGGCAATAAATTATATGGAATTCCATCCCCGGAAACCCATGGACTGTCAGGCAATTTATGGTATTCATTCTGATAGCCCAGTATGAACTCCCCTGGCTCTACCATAAATCTGGGATCTCCCTGTTTGCTAAAGCCTTTGATCAAAGGCTGAGAAATACCGTCTTGAAAACCAAAATGTTCTTTTCTTTTCTGAAAAATTGACAAGTTACTATCTAACCTCTGAATTAATCTTACCCCATCAAGTTTAGAAACTTGAATTGCACAGTCATCCTCAAGATTTTTATCCAAAGAATAATAAAGCATTAGCATTATGTGTACCTCCTCATTCGCAGGACCTCCCCATTGCCATTTTATTGTATCACTTTCCCCAAGGTCTCCTAAAACCCTTTTGCGATGGTCTGCTGTCATCCCCTCTTTGAACTCTCTCGCAAATGACCTGAGCGAAGCCTCATCCATTCCTAGTTTTTTAATTCCTGTATAGGTGAAGGCAACTTGCACCGCTCTTTGAGTCGGCTTTGAAATACCATCCGTAATTTCTTCTGAAATGACTCCTAGCCACTGCCTGGCCTTAGCAACATCTGTGATATTCAAAAGAAGAAAGCAAGATGCTGGGAGCTCACTATACCCCCTTACAATAAGACCTTGTATATCATTAAATTCTATATTGCGGACCATATCTTTAAAAACGTTTTAGCCATTCTTTGATTTCTTTATCGGACATTTCCTCAAATAATCCCTTCCGTATAGCGCTATTATTATTTATATTCTGAACGGATAGCAGCTTGTATGCACTATACCAAACCTGCGTAGGAATCTGGTGTGCCCGTGTCCAGGTTTTAAATTTTTGTTCATCTGTAGCCCCTTCAAAAATCAGGAATTTAGTTTTGGGGAAATCCACCGTATTGCTCCATACACCTGTAAGGCCCACAGCGGCTATATCTACAAAGTCTCCAAGGTAATTTTCCCAACTTCCATCAAAATTACTGAAAAACAATAACCGTCGCCCGTTGTCAATAATAACCCAACGGGCAAAGTGAATGGAAGGAATGCTGCCGAGCTCGCCCTTATTATATTTATATATCGCCAACAGATTTATAATAAACAAAACAAATTTCAAAGTAATTAGCCTGAGCCATCCAGGCTTTATGTCTACCAGATGAGTAAGCTGATTCTGTACGATCTTATCTTCCTCTCTTACAAGCTTAAGAATCTTATCGTCTTCCAGTACATTTTTCTCAGAAGAATCCTGACGTTCCTTAATTCTAATGGGTATTATCGCGCATATTGCCGCAAAAATAGCAACTGGCGCTAAAATTAGAATGCAAAAAATCTTTGAAACCTGAAACCATACCTTCCATATCAAAGATGGATTTTCATTATTCCGTATCCAAGAATATTGTTTTTCATTGTTAACATATTCTACGATCTTATTTCTTAAAGCAGAGGCATTGATACTTTTATCAGATTTAACTTGCTTGTCGATGAAATTAGCAATATCCTCTCTTAACTGGGCCTCCCTCAGGATACGTGGTACTGAGCGATATGGAGATCCTTTATAAAAGGCAGCACATGGAATCTTATGCTTTTTTATAAATGAAATAAGATTATCTCCTCTTTCAAAGCCCTCACAATGTTGATATATTTCTTCAAGCCCATCACCCGCGATTTGGACCAACTCCTCTATGTGCCTGCTTAATGGCTTATCATAATTCGTAGAAAACACAAGAGCCGGCCTAATGGTATTTCCTTTCAGATCCTTTGCTTCATCCAGAATTACAAAACGAGAAAAGTGTATTGTACTAATTCTTTTAAAGGGTACGATAGGATTCGTTTCTATATTGTTAGGTGGTGTATGAATTTCATAGAGCTTTGACCTTAATTGCTCTATCATATCAGGTTTTATATTGGCGTAAACCGTAAGTGCCCCGTGGGTAACCATTTATTATGTGTTAAATTAATCTAAGGAAGTATTAAAGAATTATACTAATGGAGGTCCTCTTGTACCCATGAGCTGTGGGCTTTACAAAAGTTCCTGTTCAGGGATTTGAGAGCAATTAAGAAGTTTTTTTCTTAAAAATCAAAATTTAATTTATTCATTTGCAGCAATTTCGATGACTGCAGGCTTTGTCTGTCATGTACAACTCCATTTTGGCCATGTTTTAAACCAGGAGTAGGAACGAAGATAAAATAACTCTGATCGATTCAATAATGATAATGAGATCTTGAATAAGTCTTAAAAGTTTATCAGCGTACCATTGTTTAACATTTATCATAAACAATAATACGCTGAAAGCTTTTGATGGACTAATACTACTACTATAACTTCTTTAACAATATCCTGGACTTGCTAAACTTTACAGCTGCATTTAAAAAGCTAACCATATATGGCCAATCTGCTGCAGAACAATGGTTTTGTGTATAGTATTTAGATGTCTTAATAACAAGCTTATTCTGCTCCAAAAGTGCAGCAGAAATGAAACCTCCATACGCATTGGACACATTGATATTTAAATTATCTATTCCCTCAACAATATATCCTTCTGGAATAAGAATCATAATTTCTGAATTAAATGTCCTTGCAAAGCCCATATGAATATCTCTATCCCTTTGAAGTTGTTCCTCTGAAAGCTCGGTTTGCTTTTCTATAAATTTACCCACCTCCAGAATATAATTTTTACCCGCTTTTTTCGTGGCATTGTCAATAATGAATTCGTCGGAATATTCCGTATCTGGCATATCTTCCCACATTCCTGCCGATTTTATTGTAAGGTTTTTATATTCTGAGATTTTCGTATCAAGCTCCAATTCAATATCGACCTCAACTCTTCTATCTCTCTCATAATTTTCCTGATCAGTTTGTTGTTCAGACTTTTCCCTGAGGTAGGAGTATTCATTTACAAGAGCCTTTAACTCAGAATAACTGAAGCTCTGATATTGAGGTTTATCATATTCTCTCAGATAATCGTGATTTGTAAAAATCAAATACTGGTGATATGCTTTGTTATTCCCCTTGGCAGTTACATCTCTTTTCACCTTGACTTTAAAAAGATCTGAAGAATCAAAACACAGATTATAACGAGAATATGTCAAATTGCTTTCCTTATGGGAGACAGGAATTTGCTCATTAATCCTTGATGAGGTAATACTCTTGGGATATCCCGCCAGTACAGCCTCCATACCTTCAAATAAATAAGGAATCTCTCCTGGAATGGAAAATGGAGTAGGCCGCGAAAGATAGAATCCGGAATCTTTACCAACTTTAAGCAATAAGTCACAACTACTCATATTTACCAGATCACAGAAGGGCCCATAATTTCGGGAAGGTACAATCATAATTTCATGGTCAATATTATATCTCTTCATATATTTATTTAAAAGGAAGAAAAATCTTTCTGACACGTAATGATTATCCATAGGACTCCCCTGCTCTATGTTAAAATAAGCCTTCTGAAATATGGGACTTCTTAGCAGATAATAGATCTCCTTAACTATAGCGCTCTGACTTTTTCCCTTTCCTGAAATTTGATGCACAAAATCCTCTATATAACGAATATCCTGATTATTATAGTCAAAGTTTTGCAAGGCATCTCTTGCCACTAAGGCTTCGTCTTCATGAACAACAGCTTTGCCATTGGTTATCTTATACCTTACTTCTGCGGAAGACCTGTGGGGAAAATCCCACAATATCTCAGGAGCTCTTCCACGCATAGTATCTATAAGGGTATAAATATTATCTTTACCCTGTTGGTTTTTTATAAATTCAGGAGCCCCTCTGAAAGACTTACTGTTAAATCTAATCTGTCTTGGCACTACAAACCTGATCTGCTTATATACAACAGGATACTTTTCTTCGAGAAGATCACTTTCTGTAATATTCGGAGCTTCAGAATCCTTAGACTGAATCGCTATAAAAAAATCAATAATATCACCCTGATCAAGATCCGGAACAGCCATTTTGGAATCCTTTTCACTCCCGATGTCAGTTTTTACAGCAGAGGTCAGGTCCATCTCTTTCTCTTTACCGTCAGGCTTCACAATCTTAATTGCAACAAAAGAATAGGCATTGGTTTTGCCGATAAGATTGGTTGTAATTTTATTCTTGTTAAACGTAAGTTCTGAATATTCTCTCACTGACGCTTTATCCTGAAGAAGTACGCGATAGTGTATGACAATATTTTCAGTAAAGCTTTTTCTTACTCTGCCAAAACTACCCAGATAGTCAATGCGTGTTGCGAGAATCACTGCTGATTCATTTTTCCAGCGATCAGGAGCTTTCATTTGTCTGAATTCCGGACCTGCATTGTCCCAATGCATTTGCTTTAATTTTCTTTCAAGATCCTTTTGGGCAAAAGACAATTGCAAAATCGACGTGAATACAAACAACAAAATCCCCCTTTTCATATTATTAACGCTTCAAAATAATTTGACTACCATAGTGCTGAGTTAATTTCCTTATTGCTTCATTCCATTGAATAAAAGAGTCTTTTGAGATGACACCATTTTCAATGACTATTCGCTTCTTATATAAAATTCTGTTTGGCTCCTTAACATAAAAAGCGTGAACAGAAAACTCCTCATGTTCTATTTTCAACTGTTCAGGAAGAAATAAGACAGAATCTCCATCCTTTAGTTCCAACTCAACTTCAAGTACTTTATAAATCATTTCACCAAAGTCAATATCAGATTCTCTATTTTCATCTACAATCCAGTTTTTAAAGTCTTTGGATATATCTATATCAATGTATAATTCATTATTAAATGAACTAATTGCCGCCATACACTCAAGCTCTGTGTTAATTTCAAAAACACCTACACGTTGATTCAAATCGGATAACTGAATATTATTGACTCTCATGTTTTTATTTTCATCAATAAGGCAATTTTTAACCAGCTTATCTTTGGTACTTCCTGATGAAAAGTGATATCCAAATAAAAAATTTCTCTTTTTTTCTCCCTGCAAAATATATTTATATGAACCAACAAGCATCCCGCTTTCCATTGAAAGTCGCACTTGTCTTAACTCCATTTCATTTTCTTTAGAACCTTCTGGAATTTTTTCCAGAATATAATTCTCCCCATCCTCAATAAGAATTTGTCTGCCCTGTATCCTATCTGCAACAATCCCAAGAGGCAAATACTTTTCGGTAGCATCTAGAAAATACTTCTTCCCATCGAGTAATACTGTACAAATCATATGATTGTCCACTGCAAGTGAAGGTATTGAATAATCGTACTTAATCCGTTTTGTACCTATCCACGAAAGCCGCGCATCATAACCAGCGTATCGAAGCATTTCTTTAGTGAGATTAGCCATTCCCTTACAGTCTCCATACTTTTTTTGAAAGACAGAATGTGCTTCATCTGGTTTAAAACCTGCAAGGCCATTTTCAAAGGCGATATATCTGATGTTATCCTGTACCCAATAAAATATAGTACCGATCCTTTCATCATCTGTCATTTTGCCCTTAAGTATACTGTTTACCAATGGAGCAAATACTTCAGGCTGCACAGAGAGTTGACGTGTCAGGCTTCTATACCAGCCATAAAGGTCATTCAGACTTGAAAGTATATTTACCTTTTCCCCTTCACTTTGATAAGATTTGACAAGTATTAGCAAATGAGGATATATAAACTGAATACTCCTACCCAGACGCACATTCTCCATAGCAGATAAATTACTTATAGAATACTCCACTATTCTGAACCTTCCTTCTGGCGTTACATATTTCTTTACCACAAATTTTTCAAAGTTGAATTCTCGTATATCAACCTCTATGTCTAATGGAATTTTCAATATGATCCTTTTATTTATTATAGGATACCTATCGTGAAAATAAACTGAAGTCAGATATTTGGAGTCATTATAGACCTTGCTTAAGTGGGTTTTCCATATTTCACCTGCTTCTTGTAGCTTCAATTTATGGGAGCAGAATTTATTATCATCAAAAAAATATTCTGAATTGGTATAATTGCCGCAAACTCTATCAGAATTAACCGATTTCTGATTAAGACTACTTTCACATGAAAACTCTTCTATATCAGAATTGCTGTCATAAAACTCTACCTCATTGATAAAAGTGTTATATCTGAGTGAAAGTAACTTTTGGCTTTTATCTTCCTTTATTGTTACTTTATTTTCAACTAGATCAAATTCATATTCCGATTCTGAATTAATAATAACAGCTTCGCTTTCTTTAAACTTATGCTGGTATAATGAGACCAGCTCATTTAATTGTTGACCGAATAACGCAGAAGGGAAGAGCCAAAGGAAAAAGAATAATTTCTTTTCAACTAATAAATATGCATTCCTGCCTGTATACATAACCTTGATACCCGAATATACATAGATAACAAGTCTTCGGCAGTTAGGTTATTTTAATTTCTCTTAGAAAAAAACAATAAGGAAGTTCAACTTAAAGATGATGGTTCTTTAAGGTAAGCCTGACAAAAGAATAAAAATATAATAGGTATTATCTCGAAAAAAAAGGAAGTTAAAAAAGGTTATTTGCGTTTAAAAATCTACAAATAACCTTATATGATGATTTATTTCATTGATACAGACAAATCATTTTTAGAAATGAGGTCGTGAGCCTCTACAGTAAGAATGCTATGTTGATTATGCATCTGTTGCATTGCCTTCTTAAGAATAACAATGCCTTCTTTTGAATTACCTGCCTTATATTTTAAGAGTCCCGAAAGACACATTAATGAAGGATTATTCAGTTGAACTGAAGTAGCTTTAGTCAAATAATAGTTAGCGTCTTCATATTTCCCAAGCTTATAATAAATAAGAGCCAGCGCTTTGTTTAAATCAACATGCTCAGGCCACCTTTCTTTAGCTCTCTCAGCATATATAATAGCAAGATCAAAATCTTCAAGAATTTCACAATATAATCGAGCTCTCACAAGGTCATAATTGTAACCTGCTTTTTCTCCTTCTTCTATTGTATTTACAATATCCTGAACTTCTTTTCTGGCATCATTTATTCGACCTGTATTCTTATAAACCCGAGCTATATCTTCCTTAAATAACATTACCGGATTTCGCTTATATGCAGCTTCCAGCATTGCAACAGCACCTTCATAATCTTTATTTGCTGCTTTGACCCTTGCTATACCTGCTTTAGCAAGCGCATATCCTGAATCCATAGCTAGAATACTTTTAAATATTTCTTCAGCCCTTATAAAATCAGATTCTTTTTCATATAAAGTTCCTAACCTGTATTGGGCGGTCATAGTCAATTTATTAAATGCCTTGTCAGATTCCAAAGCTCTTTTTAATGACTCCTTAGCCTTAGGTATGTCTCCCAATATTTCTTCCAAGGTAGCTATACGTATATACACATTTAGTCCATAACCGGATGCTTCCATGTCATTAGCTACTTGTCTGGCATTGATATAATCTCCCATTCCGATCAATGCATCAAACTTTATTTCATATAGCTCTTGATTTTTATTTCCTTCTTCTGAAAGTTCATTGCAGATCTCCAATGCCTGATCAAATTGATTTATAACCAATAGGAGAGAGGCTTTTTTCAACCTTGCCTCAGTTCTAATGACATCTGCTTCAGCTGAATTATCAATAACAAAATTTAAGAGATCCTGTGCTGCTGGATAATAGTAGGAATGCTTTCCTGAAATACTACCTTCATTAATATAAATCTCCGCCAGCCTGAGCCTCGAATAATTATCATATGAATTTTTTCTTATCTTTATATGAAGCTCATCGACAATTGTTTTTATATTCTTCCATTCATGTGCATCTGAGTCTGCAACATTACGATCCAATAATGAAGGTATTTTTTCAATTTTTAAGCTTTTATATGCTAAAGCTCCTGCCGCACCAAATATTATAACAAAAACAGGGATAATAATCTTTTTCATAACAATCAAGACTCCGAACTGACTAAAATAAGGCTTATTTTTTCATTAACTTAAAATTCTCAGAATTACTATTTCTTCTGAGGCATTCACTAACCCTTATTCATTCAATTAATATTACTTTTTAACGCAAAATTATTTGGACCTCAAAATTAAATAAGATATTGATACCATAAAGATTAATTGCATTTTCATTTTCAACCTATGCCAGTCAGTATTGTTATAACTATTAAAAAATTACTTTTTTTTCTTTAAGAAAGTCAAAAAAGCATTTTTTTCTGCTTAATGCTTTTAATTAAGTTTGTCTAAGTTTTAATTCAGAAATGATAAATAATCTAAAATAATGTCGGAACCCGGAACATTTTTTTAAATTTATACCTTATTAATGTTCGATGAAGAATTTAAATGGCATACAGTCGCTGAGTGTTGTGGGAATAATTTTCAGCATATTTGTTCAGATAACCCTATTTTTTATTGATAAACATATTCATAATATCTGGGCACTATATCCTTCCTGGGCTTTGGTATTTTTTGTGGGATATCTTGTAAAAAAATTTGGAAAAGATGAAGACCATGAACATTAACATGGTCTATCTTTATTATGCACTGATGCGTTTATAAAGGCTTCAAGATTAGGGTCTCCATAAATGCCAAAGGCATCTATAATGGTTCCCATTTTTCCGTCTTCTGTTTCTATTACATATAATACAGCCATATCATCAGGATTAGTGATTCCTTCAAAACGAAAATTGTCTACTACTTTTACCTGATCCTGCTTATAAGATTTACTATCACCTAAATCCACCAAATGATCTTCCACATATTGAAAATCTACAGTATACCCCTTTTGACTTAGCTTTTCCAACTTCTCCACCATTGGAGTTCTGTAGTTTGGCATTTCCGGGTCTTTTTCCTTATACGTGCTCTTCATAATATCTTCTCTCCTTTTGAACTTGGCCCTTTTATAGGTAACAGGACTCCTTTGCAAAAAGTTGAGAAGGTGGAACATTTTATACAGTCATATGAACATTAATAGGTAAAACTGTATGGATCTTCGAATTTAAACTGGTAAGATAATTCACGAATAAGCTTATCAGGGTTAATGACTTTATAATTATTATGCGTTAAAGAGTCTGCAAAATGAGGCTTTTCAAAGTTGTAAGTTTCCGCCAGAAATGTATAAAAATCCTTTTTTAGTGGATGCCTGGGAGCGCAAGCATTAAAAATATTATTCCATTTCTGCTGCCTTATTACTTCAAACAAAATCTGAACGGCATCATCTCTATGTATTAAATTTACAGGCTCATGACCAAAAGTCAGTTCTTTTTTCCCAGCAAAATATTTTATCAATATGCGATCATATCCTGTGAGCCCTCCAAACCTCACCACTGTATATGGCCTTCCAGACTGCACAAATATGTTTTCAGCATTAAAGAGCAATGCATAACCACTGTCTTTAATATCCATAACATCTTCTTCTCTGAGCTCTGAACTTAAACTTTTATAAATGGAAGTAGAAGAAGTGAAGATCAGCTTAGTTCCAGGGGACGTCTTACTTACAAGAAACTCAAGGGATTCAAGATATTTCTGTTCGGATTGCTTTTTCTGAGAAGGTGGCAATGTTACAACAAGAACGTCTGTATCAAAAATATCTTGATCAACTTTGAGATCCTCTAAAAAATTGACCAGAAAAGCCTTGATTCCCAAACTTCTAAGTTGATCGATTTTATTCGCAGTTGTTGTGGAACCTTTTACTACAAAACCTTTCTCAACAAGAAGCTTTCCCAAGGGCAGTCCTAGCCATCCGCAACCTACTATACTTACTTTATCCATCATACCTAAATTTTCTTAAATATAATAAAGGATTAATAGCTTAACTGCATATGATAATATCTTCTTTGCACTCAACAGGGATGGTAGTATTTTTATACGGAGAGGTTCCGATATCCTTCTTCTTCCCGATTTCAATAGCAGATTTCAACGTCTTCTTCAATGGTTCTGGAGAGTTTACCACGGATAAGAATATTGCAAATCCAAATAAAACAATAAATGGCAGAATCATCATGACTCTGCCTTTTTTAGGGCCTTCCATTGCAATGCTATTTAAGAATTAATCTATAGAATAAGAACAATTGTAGATTTTTAAGGGTTTCATTTTTAGTAGCCCTTTGCCAGCAAAAGATAAAGGACATTAATACAGAGTATAGCTTTATGTATATAGATCTCATTTCAGCGATTGAGGATGCCCAACCTGCATTTTTTTTTACTCCGGATATTTCGGGATTTACAAAATTTATAAAAAGCACCAAAATCGAAAAAAGTAAAGAATACATTCATCAGTTATTAGAAGTTATAATAGATTCAAATATTCTGAATTTTAAAACTGCTGAAATACTGGGAGATGCTGTAATGTTTTACAAAACAGGAGATCCACCCGGATTGGATATACTTGAATCTCAGGTAAAGAAGACGTTCCTTGACTTTCACCTTGCGTTACTGGATATAAGAGAAAAGAGCAATATCGAGCCCGAAGAACTGTCCAACCTGACTATAAAAATCATAGTTCACTATGGCTGCATCACTACTACAGAGATTAAAGGTATGTTAAAACTAGTTGGACCTGATGTTATCTTGGCACACCGTATATTAAAAAACAATGTTAAAGAAAAGGAATATCTGCTCATGACAGACCAATACCTACTTACTCAAAATGAAGATATTATCAAAAATAGTTTTACATGGTCAAAGCTTCGAAGTGGATATAAAACTTATGACTACATTGGAAAAGTACATTATAAATTTTTAAGTCTCAGCCATCTGAAGGAAGTAATTGATTCTAGGAAAACTTTAGATGGTATTGCTTTATAGGATGATTGCCGATCTTCAGATATATCAGTATGCTTATGAAAACAAATACGGTTACAATTAACCCAACCATAAAAAAAGTGTAACTGTATCTTAAGAGCTTATATTTTTTCTGCAATACTAATCCCAGATAATATAAATCATTGATCATGTTAGAATATAAGAGAACATCTTCTTTCATTACTTCCATTATAGACACTTCGAATTCAGAGAGACTGAGATGTGTGAAATTTCCAAAGAAAAGAAGATTATGCTTGTCATTCCTTACATCCCCTCTTTCAATTCTATTTGTTACTTTTGGCTTAGCTGACTGAATCGCAAATATCACGCTTCCCAGGCTAGTAGCTATTAGTGTTATCGCAGGAAAAATCAAAGCAGGATTTTCTTTAAGGCTGGTGCCAAAAAAAGAAAATTTGGCTCCTACTACAGTAAGCATCAGGGAGATTATTATAGTATTGATACTAATCATCATATTAGCCTTGTTATCAGCTATAGAACTAAGGTTAATATGATTTCGGTAAACGCTTCTGAACATGGTCTCTATACCACGCTTTGGCTTTTTCCCTTTAATATTTTTCTTTTCTTCATTTTGCCTGTTCGTTTCAACTCTTTTCTTTAGAGTTACAATATTCGATAGTCTTTGAGCTCCATAGAGCTCCTCTGCTTCCCTTGTATAATAGGAAACAGAAGAAAGAAACTTAAGCTGATTTTTATCCCATTCCTCATCTGAGCAACTGCTCATCCCAATATTTTCCCATTCCAATTTCAAAAGCATTGTCTTAGAGGTAAATTCCTTATCACCAGCATGAGAAAAATCTGCATCACATAACAGCATTTCAAGCTTATTTTGGGGAGCCTCCGATCTAGACGTTGCTTTTATACAGCTAAGCACCTTAGCTGTTTTTCCCTTATCGTAATTTTCCCTGGTAAGAAAATCTTCAGCAATACGCATACTTTCAATCTCATGATCCTTATATCCATTTATAAATCCTGTGTCATGAAACCAAGCTGCCAATTCAAGAATTTCCAATTCTTCTGTGCCGAGACCTGCAAGCTTTCCAAGCTGATTGCAGGATTTAACTATTTCACTTGTGTGATAAAAGTTATGATACAAATATTGAGGAGACAATTTATCCCTTAATAGATTAAATACAAAAGGGACTACCTCTCCTAATATTTTAGTAGTATGTTCCATCTAAAAAAAACACTTAAAGTAAAATAGAGTTAATGAAATAACCGGATATAGCTGGTAAGTGTTTACATATCCTTGTCTGATCATAATCTATAGTACTTTCAGTAATAACTGACCAAATTTTCCGAATTCCGACATGAAGTTTTTTCTAGCAATAAATGTTTTTATTCTTTCAATATTGAATGTTTCTTGCATAGATTTACCTTACTACAAAAAAGAAGTAAGAAACTGGAAAACAATTTATCCGGATAGTACTCGACCGGTATTTTCAGTTTATCTTATTGGTGATGCGGGGAGCCCTTCCCTTACAAATCAGGAGCCAACTCTGAAACTTCTCGAACAAACCATTGATAGCGATACAAACAGTGCAGTTATATTTTTAGGAGACAATATTTATTTCGACGGAATGCCGGATCCTTCTGCCAACTCTAGAGAAAAACAGGAAGCTAAACTAATAGAACAACTTAAAATATTTAAGAATTATAAAGGACAAGTATATCTGATCTCAGGAAATCATGACTGGGATTATATGAAAGCCGGAGGATTAAAAGCAATCAAAAGACAGGAAGCTTTTGTAGAAAATTATTTAAAACAAGACAATTCATTCGTTCCTGATAATGCTTGTCCGGGGCCATTTACAAGAATGATACATCCACAGATAGCCTTTGCTGCAATAGATTCTCAATGGTGGTTACATAAATATATTAAGCCATACGGAGCATGCGGCGATTGTGATGCAGAAGATGAAGATGATATGATCGTTCAACTAAAAGACTTTCTTGATAATAACAAAAACAGACATAAACTCATAGTAGCTCATCACCCTTTATACAGCAATGGAAACCATGGAGGCTATTATACTTTTCTGGATTATATGTTTCCTTTAAGGATCATAAGAAAAAATCTATATATCCCTCTTCCTGGTATTGGAGCTATTTATCCTTTATATAGAAAATTCGGAGGTGTGGATCAGGACATTTCACACTACAAATATCAATACTTCAAATCCAGAATAACTTCAATAATAGGCGAATATGATAATCTCATTTATTCTGCGGGACATGATCATAATCTTCAGCTTCATGTAGAGGGCAAAATCAACCATGTTGTAAGCGGGGCAGGTAGCAGACTAAATCCTGTCTCAGCAGGAGGGAATGCATTGTATACCCAACGTGCAAAGGGATTTGCCAGGATTAACTACTATAAGTCTGGACAAGCTTGGATTGAATACTGGATTCCTGAAGGAGATGGTTCAGAGGGAACCATAAAATTCAGGCATAAGCTTTATGAAAAAAAGACCGGAGCATTAGAGCTGTTCTGTTCTCTATCTGAAAAAAACTATAGAGACTCTTCCGTTACTATGGCGGCCTCCGGACAATATCAAACTTCTAAGCTACATCAGTTTTTATTTGGAAACCACTACAGAAAAGACTGGACACAACCTATCACAGTTCCTTATGTCAATCTCAGTAGTGATGAGGGAGGATTAATACCTTATGGAATCGGAGGTGGAAAGCAATCAAAATCCCTTAAGTTAAAAAATCTGGATGGAAGGAAATTTGTACTAAGATCCATAAATAAAAATCCAACTAAAGCTATCCCTGCATCATTCAGAAATACCATAGTGCAGGATTTAGCACAAGATCAAATCTCTGCTCAGCATCCTTATGGCAGCCTTATAGCAGCAAAGATTGCTGAAGCAGTAGGAATATATCACACTAATCCAAGAATAGTATATATTCCCAATGACAGCTGCCTTGGACCTTACCGTGAAGAATTTAAAGGCAGTCTGTCATTTCTGGAAGAAGACGCAAATGATGACCATTCCAATGTTTCCAGCTTGGGTTATTCAAAAAACATCGTTGGTACAGACAAAGTATTTGAAGAAATTGAAGAAGATAATGACAATGTAGTAGATCAAAGATTTTATTTAAGAACACGACTTACAGATATGTTGATGGGGGACTGGGACAGACATGAACGCCAATTTCGATGGACAGATGTTCCTACTGAAAAAGGAAAAATATACAAAGTAATTCCTGAAGACAGAGATCAGGTTTTTTATAAATTTGATGGAGTATTCCCCTCTATACTCAGCAGAAAATGGGCCATCAGAAACCTTCAGAGCTTTGATTACCAATATGGAGACATTGTTGGTCTTAACCTAAGCGCCAAAAATATCGACAGGAGATTTTTAAGTGCTCTTGATGAAAAAGACTGGATAGAGATAGCTGACAGTATCAGCAAGGAACTCACTGACAAAAAGATTGAAGAAGCTGTTAAAGCACTTCCTGATTCTATATACCCAATACATGGACCGGAAATTACAGCCAAACTGAAAAGCAGAAGAAATTTGCTGCATCACGCAGCGCTTAAATATTATCATGCCCTGAACCAATATACTGACATTTATGGAAGTGATAAAGATGAGTATTTCAATGTAGAACGAATAGATGATTCCCAGACGAGAGTTACCATCAACAAAATCAATAAAGAAGGAGAAGTATCCAAGAAATTATATGAGAGGACTTTTAAATTAGATGTAACAAGGGAAATCAGATTATATGGACTTGGAGGAGAAGATAAGTTTGTTCTAAAGGGCGATGTAGATAAAGGAATGAAAGTAAGAATAATAGGTGGTAAAGACCGGGACACCATACTTGACTTCTCAAAGGTGGATGGCTTTGGCAATCGCACATTTATCTATGACACAAACTATGATACTTATATACAAAAAGGGAAAAGTACAAGCAATCAAACTTCATTCAAAGAGAGTATAAACTACACAGGTCTGGATGAGTTCAGGTACAAATACCTTGGGCCCCAGGCAACGCTATATTATAATCCTGATGATGGATTCTATATTGGGGCAGGAGTTTTGTACCAGACATATAAATTCAGGAGTTTGCCTTATGGAGCCAGTCACCGACTCATGGTAAACGTAGCAACCCACACACGTTCAAGAAAATTAGAATATATAGGTGAGATCAAAAACTTTATTAAGAAATATGATTTGTACATTCATGCATTATCCTATGCCCCTGCTTTTGTATTTAACTTTTTCGGATATGGTAATGAAACCCCTGGCAAAATTACAGGAATTGATTTCTATAGGGTACGTTTGTTGCATACAGTGATTAATCCAGCATTATCAAAAAATATCACCAGCTTCTTTAAAATAAATCTTGGACCACTTTATGAGTATTACAGAGTTGAAGACAACTCTGGCACATTGCTATCTGAAACACTTGGAGAGTCTAACCCTGAGATATACAAAGGTCAACAGTTCCTGGGCTTAAGAACTTCATTTGTTTTAGGGACAAGAGACAATATTTACAATCCTACAAGAGGCATATTATTAACTGCAGAAGCCAATATCAGCAAAAGACTCACATACACTAAAGGTTATTACAGACACTTTAAAAGTGAATTTGTAGTATATATTACACCTAACCTGCCCAAACAACTTACACTTGCCATGCGAATTGGCGTTGCTGCAACAGGAGGAGATTTTGAATTTTACCAGGGCAATAGTATAGGTTTAACACAAAACGTAAGAGGATACAGAAAAACAAGGTTCATTGGAGATGATTCTTTCTATCAGAATGTAGAATTACGAGGAGAACTTTTCAACTTTAATGCATACATATTTCCTGCAAAAATCGGTCTAATGGCCTTATTGGATAATGGTCGTGTATATGTACGGGGAGAAAAATCCAGAGAATGGCATACATCTTACGGTCCAGGAGTGTGGATGTCGATCTATGACAGGTTTGTAATGAATGCAACCTATGCTTTTTCAGAAGAAGACCAGTTATTTAATTTCAGGCTAGGATTCTTCTATTAAAAAATGCGTGAAAATATTATTCGTGACAGTAAGATTCCCAATCCTGTAATACCTTTAATATCTTTTCTTCAGTAAGCGGTTTAGTAAGAAATTCACGAACCTTAAACTTTTCTATTTGCCTTATATCATTCTCATTAGAAGAAGTGGAAAGCATAATGATGTTAATATTTTCCTTATTAGGAAGATTTAGAGTATTAAATTCTCTCAGAAACTCTATTCCATCCATTACAGGCATTTTAATATCAAGAAAAATCAGATGAGAACAGTTATTAAAATTCCTGCAAAATTTGTGGACATACTCCAGCCCCTCATATCCATTGGTGGCTGTGGTTATATTACTTGCTACGTTTAATTTTCTAAGAAGACGTTGATTTATGAAATTGGTAATATTATCATCGTCTATCAAAAGTACATTTTCAATTTTCATGCATAATGGAAGTTTATGGTTTTAAACCCCAAAGACTGCTAAAGTAATTTATTAACAGACAATTGTGAAAAATGTTTATAACTTTACTTTCTATTCTGAGCAGAATCAAAAAAATAATTAAATCTAAGGTCCTTAATAGCTAATATAATTAAATTTCCCCCCTAATCTCCCCCACATCCCCCACAGCTGCTACACGAGCTTCCGCAGGAACTACCTCCACTGCCACAACCCGATGAAGAACCATCTCCTCCCAAACTGTTACTTTCATTACCTGCATTCCGTGCAGAAATAAATGTAGGAGCAAGTAATAATGGACCCGCCATAAAATATTTCCAATCCCAATCCTCAATATTTATATGATCATGAGCTGTTGATGCTTTGTAAAAGTCAGGAATAGTTTCTTTTAATATTTGTTTAGTAAGACGTTTGAGAAAAAATATAGTCAATATAAGATAAGCTATTAAAAATACTACCAACCAGAACACAGGCTTTTCTCTTGATATTCCTGTAAAGAGCCTCACAGTACCTGACATGAACACCATTGATATGATTGCAAAGTTCATGTAGTATAACCTTCCAAAGAATTTTGATTTGATATAATATTTTTGAAATGCATCCATTGATCCCGCAATGGAAGAAAATACATGCCGCCCTTTAAGAAGTCTTAAAAGTTCATTATACTTAATTCTACTATGACTTTTCAGGGTCTCCTTTACCACAAATTCATAAATGTTCTCAGCTACAGACTTTGCTTTATTCTTCAATCTGTATTTCTTACTAACATTAATCTTATCTTCTTCAATCATTCGACTCACTATGCCATCAACAAATGGTGACAGATCACAATTTTCAGCATAGATTAACTCAACCGGTGTAAGTTTTTTTAAGAAAGCATATTGAGGTAGTTTATTCAAAAATTCTGACTGCTTTCTCTTATTATAAAAATCCAACAAGCTAAATGATGCCCCACAGCCCAATAATAACATCCACATATAGTACGGATTACCAATTTGTATAACCAGAGGTCTAAACAAATAATAACAAGGCGTTGCAAGAATGACAAAGGCAAAGATGCCTATTAATAAAAAAGTCCTTAAATTAATTGAAGCTTTAGGTAAAGAAAGTGGTCCGTATATATCCGTGTAATTCCATATTTCTTCTGGTTGCTTCCCGAAAGTCTCTTCATATATCACCTTCGTTCTCTCTTTAGCGGCAGCAAATTTCCTATGGTCTTTACTATTATGAGTCGACGGAACATGCTCAATCTTTCTGCCTAACAGATTACAGAATTCATTATAGGACTTTGTAAACACAAGGTGCTGGTGCCAAACAACATCCACTATTTCTGATGGAGATACCATTTTGTCAGAGGTTGCAGCCAGGTACATAAACTTTTTGTATTCCAATATAGCAGACATGGCAAAATTTATTGTCCACTTATTTTCATTTGCAAGGCGGGTAGAAAAACCATAAACATCTGTGGGTTCATCAAGTGCAAAATTTTCGACGCTTTTCCACAATGATGTATTAAATACAATTGACATAAACAAGTCTCAATAATTCAGTAGAATTTTACTTTAGGCGATTCAATAAAGTTACAAAATAAAAGAAAAACACCTAGTGTTCTAAAATCACTCTATATCAAAAAAAATTATACACTGATGCCTAAAAAACTGAACTTAAAATAGCAGGAATCGATCAGGCTGGATGAGTCCTGCTATTTCTCAGGGCAAATCTATTGCTCAGCTATCTTTTTAACGATTTCCAATGCCTTTGGAAAGGTTTTATTAAAATACTCCTGATATTGATTGGTTACATCAACTTCCACATTAAGCTCAGTTATACCATCATTCTCAGAGAGGAAATAACTTTCCTTTGCTCCTTCCCAATCTTCACTTTCTTTTGATTTTGGCTGTTCCTTGCCTTTTAAAATAGTTCCCAGATGTCTGAAGGTCATTTGATCATTGGGTTTCTTTGTTTCTATCACACTAAACATGCCATCGCCCTCAGAAGTCAAAAATTTTATTTTACTTCCTTCTTTCCAATCGCTTTCTGCATATGAGCCTGGACTAAATGCATCTGTCCATTGGCGGTATGAAACATCAGACCAAAGTGCATCCCACACTTTATCTTTTGATGCATTAATTTGTACCGAAAATTTGAGTAATGTCAACGTAACCATAGAAATATCTTTACTGATAAAACAACTTTTGATTTCAAACTGGTTTCAATTCTTTTTATTTATAACTATTTGGATTTATCAAAGCTTACCATCCAACTGGTCCCGAATTTATCTTCACACATGCCAAAATAAGAACCCCAGAATGTATCTGCTAAAGGCATAGAGACTTTTCCTCCCTCCGATAGGGAACTAAAAACTTTATCCGCAATAGATTTGGAATCGGCACTAAAACTTAGGGTAATATTACTGACAACCGGGACTTCACCATATTCAGGATTTGAATCACAGCCCATAAGTATATTTTCTTTTTCTTTATTGATTGGAAGAGAGATATGCATGATTCTGTCTCCAAACTTTGTATCTATTTTAAGATCTTCAGAAGGAGGCATGTCCTTATATTTCTGAATAGTAATAAATTCACCGCCAAATACGGATTTATAAAAGTTAAATGCTTCCTGGCAATTACCGTTGAAAGTCAGATAAGGGTTGATTAATGACATTTGCGTTATAAATTAAGAGTTAAATACTAATACAAAGTAATCTTTCTTAAGTTAAAAAACAGGGGTAAAAAACGACATTTGTAAAGGCCATTTCAGCAAATCAATTCGAAAAACAAACTAAAAGCCCATGAACATTTCTAATCAGGAACCGTCTTATCTAAAACAAAAAAGGGCTATCCTTATTCGGAATAGCCCTTCTAATATTAGTCATCACAAGAATTACATGTGCAACGCTCTGTTCTCAGTAGCAGCAAGACATGCCTCTTTAAATGCTTCCGTATATGTCGGATGTGCATGAGACATTCTTGAAACATCTTCCGCAGATGCTCTGAACTCCATTGCCACAACAGCTTCTGCTATCATATCAGCAGCTCTCGGACCAATGATATGTACACCAAGAATTTCATCTGTCCCTTTATCTGCTAGAACTTTTACAAAACCATCCGTATCCATACTTGCTCTTGCTCTGCCCAATGCTTTGAATGGAAATGATCCTGTTTTATATGCTCTTCCCTGCTCCTTTAATTGATCTTCAGTAAAACCTACTGCAGCCACTTCAGGCCATGTATAAACTACCCCTGGAATCAGATTATAATTAATATGTGGTTTCTGACCAGCCATGTATTCAGCGACAAACACTCCTTCTTCCTCGGCTTTGTGTGCAAGCATTGCACCTCTGACTACATCACCTATTGCATAAATACTAGGAACAGAAGTTTCCAAATGATCATTTACAGCAATTCTTCCTCTTTCATCCAGCTTTACTCCTGCTTTCTCCAGACCTAAGCCTTCTGTATAAGGCCTTCTTCCTACGGATACAAGACAATAATCTCCTTTGAATTCAACTGAATTACCAAGCTTATCATCTGCTTTTACGGTTACTTCTTTTCCTTTTACAGTAGCACCTGTAACTTTATGATTGAAGTAAAATTCAAAGCCTAGTCCTTTTAATACCTTTTGCAACTCTCTTCCAAGAGCTTTATCCATTGTAGGAATAATTGAATCTAAGTATTCAATAACCGTAATCTTTGTTCCCAGTCTTGCATAAACAGAACCTAGCTCAAGACCAATTACACCACCTCCTATCACAATCATGTGCTTAGGAATTTCTGTAAGATTAAGCGCTTCTGTAGAAGTAATAATTCTTTGCTTATCGATAGCAATTGACGGCAAAGAAGATGGTTTTGAACCTGTAGCAATAATTGTCTTCTTAGTGGTGATGGTTTTGTTTCCATCAGCTCCGGCTATCTGAATTGTATTTTTATCCAGGAATGAACCAAGACCAGTATAAACATCAATTTTATTTTTCTTCATTAAAAAGTTGATGCCCTCTACCGTTTTGCTCACGACATCGCCTTTTCTCTGTATCATTTGCTTAATATTCGCCTTCAGGTCTTTTAACTCTATACCATGCGATTTGAAAGCATGAGCTGCATTATGATAATGCTCTGAAGAATCAAGCAATGCTTTGGATGGTATACAACCTACATTAAGACAAGTACCTCCAAGCGAAGTATATTTCTCAACCAGAGCTGTTTTCATTCCTAACTGGGCACATCTGATGGCAGCAACATAACCGCCAGGACCCGAACCAATAACTACAACATCATATGTCATATGATCAGAAATTTAAAAAGTTAAAATTGTGAAATGTTTTATTCGAAATATCTGACAAACTGCCTCAGGCTTCTTCGCTCAATATTGGCATTTTCGTCCTTTGCAAAACTTATAATCTCGCCATCCCTGGCATCTATAACAACGTGCAGGTAATAAATATTCCCTTCAAAAGCTTCCATTCCTCCACCTGCTGTACCTTCAAAGCTCTTTCCTCTTCCCAGAACATCTGTATAAGGTATAACAGCTGTATATGCAGCTGTACTATCAGATACTTTTATCTTTTCTGTAATCTCCGCAAAATCTGTCAATTTATACTTCTGAGTATACTCTTCAGAAACATATTCGAATGTTTTGAAAACACGTTTCAGTTGAAGCGTATCTATATTCAGTGTACGATCCTTCAGAGTCTGAGCTTTTGCTGCAATAGATTTGAAATACTCCTTATCAGAAAAACTTGGCTCCAGCTTTTTATAAGCAATCAACTTGCTAATCTGCTGAATGGCGACAATAAAGTCCCCTTCAATAGGTGCAGATACTGCTGTCCGGAATTTATAAAACGGCCTCTCAAAATTTTCTGACAAAGCCAGTTCAAAATACCCATGCTCTTTAGCATTCCATAATACAGATCTTGGGTCTACCTCAGGGCTAAGTTTTCCAAGAAGAGGATTTTTCTGAGACCTGAGAGAAGAAAATTCGAGGGTAAAATATTCTGTATTTTTTGCAGCATACAATTTCCTCACTTGTGAAAGGTCCATGAATTCTATTGAAATGGAATCCCAATATTCAGGGACAATCGACTTCAACAAATCATTATTTCTTTTGCCCCAGGCTTGGGTTGTATCTGCAAGTACTACAATTAGTTTTCTTTCCTTAATTTTCCTGGCATCACTCGCCTTTATGTCAAAAATCTGAGCACGGCCTTGTGATGATGCGAAAATCAGAGAAAGAAAAACTAATAGCAGTCTGAAATACATATTTCTTATATACCTAATAATAATCTTGAAGGATCTTCAAGAAGTTGTTTTACTCTCACAAGGAAACCAACAGACTCTCTTCCATCGATGATTCTGTGGTCATATGAAAGCGCTACATACATAATCGGACGAATCACCACTTGTCCGCCAACAGCAACAGGTCTTTCAACAATATTGTGCATTCCAAGTATGGCAGACTGAGGAGCATTGATAATTGGAGTAGAAAGCATAGAACCGAAAATTCCACCATTTGTGATAGTGAAAGTACCTCCTGTCATTTCATCAATAGTAAGCTTATTGTCTCTCGCACGTCCAGCAAGTCTTACAACTTCTTTTTCTATCTGATCAAAAGACATTGACTCCGCATTACGGATTACAGGAACTACAAGTCCTTTAGGTGCTGAAACTGCAATTGACACATCACAGAAGTCGTTATAAACGATTTCCTCCCCCTCAATGTAAGCATTTACCGCAGGGAACTCACGAAGAGCCAGACAGCATGCCTTAGTAAAGAAGGACATAAAGCCCAAACCTACCTGATACTTATCTTTGAACTGATCCTTATACTTGGCTCTTAGATCCATGATTGGCTTCATATCTACCTCATTAAAAGTAGTTAGCATCGCTGTTTCGTTTTTCACAGCTACCAATCTTCTTGACACAGTCTTTCTCAGACTTGTCATTTTTTCTCTTCTCTGGCTTCTTGCGCCGCTTTGAACCGAAGGTTTAGAAGTTTCTGCAGGTTTCGCAACCGGAGCACTTTCCTTTTTCACTGCTTCAGCATTCAAGGCATCTTCTTTAGTAATTCTTCCATCCTTGCCTGTACCTGCTACTGCAGTAGGAGAAATACCTTTTTCTGCAAGTATCTTACCTGCAGCAGGTGAGGTATGCCCTTTAGCGTAGTCAGTATCTCCTGTAACAGGAGCAGCTGCAGTTTTTGCTCCCGCCTTGACACCTGATATTTTACAAATCGCAGCTCCAATCGGAAGAACAGCTCCCTCCTGAGCAATAATTTCTAATGCACCGGAAGCTTCAGCTGTAAGCTCAAAAGTTGCTTTATCAGATTCCAATTCGCAAAGAACTTCTTCAGCAGCAACTGCTTCTCCATTCTTTTTAAACCATCGGGCAAGTGTTACTTCTGAGATCGATTCTCCAACAGTTGGAACCTTCATTTCTATGACAGAACTTCCTGAAGTTTGAGCAGGAACTTCTTCTTTTGCGGCTTCTTTAGGCTTAGCTTCACTCTTGCCACTTGGCTCAATTTCGCAAAGAAGTCCGCCAATTACGACAGTTTCGCCTTCTTTCGCTTTGATACGAAGGATACCTGCCGTTTCAGCATTTAATTCAAAGGTCGCTTTGTCCGACTCAAGTTCACAAAGAAGCTCATCTGCATTAACAAAGTCCCCGTCTTTCTTATTCCATCTTGCAACCGTTACTTCTGATATAGATTCCCCGACTACCGGGACTTTTATTTCTAAAGCCATTCTCTTTATTATTTAGTGAAAAAGGTTATTAATTCAATTATTATGCAAAAGCTTGTTGTACAAGGTCTTTTTGTGATTCATTATGAGCTTTCAGGTACCCCACCGCAGGAGAAGCAGCCTCATCTCTGGCAACTACATCTATATCGGCTTTCTTATACAGATTTCTCAATATATACTCCCATGCTCCCATGTTTACCGGTTCTTCCTGAACCCAAAGGACTTTGGCACCTTTGTACTTATTAAGAACAGTATTCAACTGATCCTGAGCAAGTGGATATAATTGCTCAAGTCTTACGATAGCAACATCGCTTCTCTTATTGTTTACCTTCTCTTCAAGTAGATCGTAATAAACCTTTCCAGTGCACAATAAAAGTTTTTTCACTTTTTTAGGATCTGCCTCTTTGTCGTCAATTATCTCTCTGAACTTTCCACTTGTGAATTCACTCATCGGAGAAATTACTGCAGGGTTTCTTAACAGCGATTTAGGAGACATAACGATCAAAGGCTTTCTGAACGGCCAGGTCACTTGTCTTCTCAAAGCATGGAAGAAGTTTGAAGGCTCAGTTATGTTTGCAACAATAATGTTATAATCAGCACCTAGTTCTATAAATCTTTCCAGTCTTGCACTTGAGTGTTCGGGGCCTTGTCCTTCATAGCCATGTGGCAACAGCATTACAACTCCATTCTGCCTTTGCCACTTGGTCTCGGAACTTGAAATAAACTGATCAATCATTACCTGCGCTCCATTGGCAAAATCACCAAATTGTGCTTCCCAGATCACTAGCGCATTAGGATTGGCCATTGCATAGCCATACTCAAAACCAAGAACAGCGTTTTCAGAAAGTAGTGAGTTGTAAATTCTAAAGCTTTTCTGGTTATCTGCAATGTTATTAAGAGTAAAGTATGGCTCATTTGTTTCAGCATCTTTCAGAACAGCATGCCTGTGAGAGAAAGTACCTCTCTGAACATCCTGTCCGCTTATTCTTACAATCTTTCTGTCAAGAAGAAGCGAACCATAAGCAAGTAATTCAGCACTAGCCCAGTTCAATACTTTAGTTTCAAAGAACTGCTCTTTCCTTTCCTTAAGAAGTTTTTCAATTTGCTTCAAAGGCTTGAAACCATCCGGAATAGTTGAAAGAGCATTACCAACTTTATCGACAGTTTCCTGTGAAATAAATGTTTCCGGTGATTGTTCAAAATCAGCAGGAGTAGAGCGTCTTAGCTCTTGCCACTCTTTCTCCATTTTCTGGAAAGTATATGGAAGAGCTTTTTGCTTCACCTGATTCAAACGATCCTGAAGCATCTCTCTAAACTCCTTATCCATATTTTTCGCAAGTTGAGCATCAACATCACCCTTATCAATAAGTTTTTTGTTGTATACTTCTCTTGGATTCGGATGTCTTGCAATAATATTGTACAGAGATGGCTGTGTAAATTTAGGCTCATCACTTTCATTGTGACCGTGTCTTCTGTAGCACACCATATCAATGAAAATGTCTCTCTGGAATTTTTGTCTGTATTCTGCTGCTACCTTCATACAGAAGACCACGGCTTCAGGATCATCACCATTAACGTGAAGTACCGGAGCATCTATGATTTTTGCGACATCTGTACAATAGATACTGGAACGCGCATCATCAAAGTCTGTAGTAAAACCAACCTGATTATTGATCACAAAGTGGATTGTTCCACCTACATTATACCCCGGAAGCTTAGACATCTGAGCGATTTCATAAACAATTCCCTGACCCGCAACAGCAGCATCACCGTGAATCAATACCGGAAGGATTTTTTTGTAATCGTATTTATAGATTCTGTCTGCTTTTGCTCTTACATAACCCAGAACTACAGGATCTACAGCCTCAAGGTGAGAAGGGTTGGGAGCAAGCTTCAGATAAACTTTCTTGTTATTAACAGTAGTAACCTCACTTGAATATCCCATGTGATACTTCACATCGCCATCACCCATCGTAAGGTCTGGAACTGCTGTACCCTCAAACTCATTGAAGATATGCTCATAGGTTTTATTCATGATATTGGCAAGAACGTTTAGTCTTCCCCTATGTGCCATACCAATCACAACTTCTTCTACACCATGTTCAGCTCCTATATTGATTAAAACATCAAGAGCTGGAATTGTAGTTTCACCACCTTCCAGAGAGAATCTTTTCTGACCAATGTATTTCGTGTGAAGGAAGTTTTCAAAAACAACGGCTTCATTCAGTTTATAAAGAATCCTTTTCTTTTCCTCAGCAGTTAACCTATAATTGAGAGATTCCTTCTCTACTTTATCTTTAATCCACTCTAAAATTTCAGGCTCTCTAATATAAGAATATTCGAAGCCTATCGGGCCTTCATATATATATTTTAAAGTCTCAATAATTTTGCGCAAAGAAGCTCCTGGAATCCCCAATTGCTCACCTGCCTGAAAAGGAGTATCAAGATCAGCATCTGAAAGACCAAAATCCCTGAGATCGAGTAAAGCTTTTCTGTCTTTTCTTTCTCTTACAGGGTTGGTTTTAGATTTTAAATGGGCTCTGCTTCTATAGGAATGGATTAACTGACTGACTTTAATTTCCTTTAGAACTGCATCTGAAGAAACTGTTGCGCCCTTTGCGGCATGACCATTAGTTTTGCCACCATTTTCTCCGAACTTCTGAGTTGAAAAATCAAAACCTTCGAAAAATTTTTGCCAGCTGTAATCTACTGACTCAGGATTTTCTTTGTAGCTTTTGTAAAGTTCATCCAGGTAATCTGTGTGAGCATTACTGATATATGAATATTTTTCCATTTAAATTATAATTATTAAAGCAAATATGCAATTTTTATTCTAATCCACATAATCGAACATTCGCATGTTCAAATATCTCTATAATTCAATTAATTAACCTCTTACAAAGTCCTCCAGATACGCGAACTTTTCTGTAAGCTTTCCTCCCTTTGTTATAGTTGCTTTCTCAATTGTTCGATCCTTATCATCACCAAGAAGGTTCGGGAGTACATTTTCAATCAGTTGTCTTCCAAAGTCTTTACTTGCATCTCTCGCAAGTTCCCCTGGAAGATTATCAATTGCCATCACAGTTATATTATCATGATTTGAAAAGGCCAATTCCAACTCCCCTGTAAATGGATTGTAGTCATATACGGGATCATTTATCGTTGAAGGGCGTTTAGTACATGGTATAGAACCGTCTATATCACAGGTAATATCTGCAATGATCTTTATCCTAAAATCGTCTCTCAGCATATCTTCTTTGGTAAAAAGTGCTGGAGCCTTAGGATTCCAATATGCACCGGCAATAAGAAGATCCGTAACTTTTTCATATTTATAAAAAGTTGAATAAAATCTTTCAGGATGGCTATAAAACTCCTCCCCGGACCATGCCTCTCCATTTCTTTTTTTATGATAATCTGCAGATCTGAGTTGACAATAAACCGGATAAGAGAAATTTTGGGCCAGGAAATCAGAAGCTGAAACTTTGGCAATTTTAAGCTCCTTTAATATTTCAATCGCCCCATTACTTACTCTTCCACCGCCTGTTAAAGCAATTTTAATTGGAGGTAAGGTCACTTTTTTTAGTTCTTGTTTTAATTCCGAATAATCAAAACAAGCATAAGCCCTTTTCAAATCATACAGACCAAATCTTTGACCATATGTATAAAAAGCATTATAAGTACCAACAATCCCGGCATATCTGCCAAAAGCGATAATTCTGTTACTATTTTTATCTGTCAAAACCTCATAGTCAATAAGCCTGATTCTCTTTTCAAGGATCGTCTGCAATAATTTCTTATTGTGAGGTTGTTTCTTAATAGTATGAGAAAAAAAGAAATAGGTTTTATCATGAAGCAAAAGTGGAATAGGTACTTCTTTCACTCCAAAAAGAATATGACAACAAGATAAATCTTCCTGCAAAGGAAAACCAAGCGACTCATACTCAGAATCTTTAACACAACGTTCAGGACTAGGCTGAATAAAAAATTTAACAAAAGGATATTTTTCGCTTATTGCCTTACATTGTTCCGGTAACAAAGGAACTCTCCTGTCTGTTGGAATTCTGCCTTCTCTTAGAATTCCTATGTTTATCGTTTTCATGGCTAAATTAACATTTAAAAATCCTCATACGGACAAATTTTCCCTTGCTGTTTCATAAACAGGTCTAAATATCTTAATTTGCAAGGAAATTTGAACCTGAATTCTCTCAATATTTTATGTACAACAACAAAAAAGTCGTGGTAGTGCTGCCGGCATATAATGCGGAACTTACATTAAAGAAAACATTTGACGAGATTCCCTTTGATATTGTCGATGAAGTAATTCTTGTAGATGATGCAAGTAAAGACCAGACTGCAAAAGTGGCTAGGGAAATAGGGATAAAACATGTGGTTGTTCATACTCAGAATAAGGGTTATGGTGGAAATCAAAAAACCTGTTACGATACTGCCCTGAAACTAGGTGCTGATATTGTTATAATGCTACATCCTGATTATCAATACACGCCTAAACTGATTCATGCCATGACCAGCATAATCGGAAATGATTTGTATCAGGTAGTCCTGGGAAGCAGAATTCTCGGTAAAGGTGCTCTTAAAGGAGGAATGCCAATGTATAAATATATTGCCAACAGATTCCTTACCTTGTCACAGAATATTCTGATCAATCAGAAATTAAGTGAGTACCATACTGGTTACAGAGCTTTTTCGAAAACCGCACTGGAAGCAATAGCCTACCATAAAAACTCTGATGATTTTGTTTTTGACAATCAAATGCTTTCTCAGATTTTTATGGCAGGTTTTGAAATTGCAGAAGTTACTTGTCCAACTAAATATTTTAAAGAAGCTTCTTCAATCAACTTTAAAAGAAGTTCTATATATGGCTTAGGAGTATTGAAAGTTTCTCTGACTCACTTCTTCCACAAGCTGGGAATTATCAAATCTCCCATTTATTCAAAATAAATCATTATCAGGGTAAACGGCGATAGAATAAAAAGCCGTTTTTCCCTCCTATTTTTTCAACTCCCGGAGCTTTTTCCAGGTCTCCTTCACGTCCTACTTTGGTTATAAAATAGGCTGGCTTGTCTAACTTTCCTGTTAACAAAACATTTAAATCAACGGGATTTCCATTATTATATCCAGGTTTTCTTTGAGAATAGAAATATTGAGCATAACTCTTATACCCGACTACTTCAACATATACATCCTTTCCTTGCAAGCTTTCAAAAAATTCAATGGCAGCTGCCTGTGAATATTTTTCAACTTTGGGAACTACCAATGCCATTGACAGCTCTATAACTATCATTGTTGAACAACAGATTAGAATTGCTGCACGGGTAACCTGGTCCTTTGATAAAAGCACAAGAGCAACGATAACAGCAATCAGGTAAAAGGCCCCTGCAAGAGATTCAAAGCCGGACCAATGAACTACAGCATCCATGTTCGCTCTCGCAAAACGGTCTGGAAATAATTTATCCAGAGGTAATTTATCCTTAAACTTATAGAACAAAGGAAGAAGGATTAAAGCGAGGCTTACAGTAATGCCAATAACACCAAAACTTATATTAAAATACTTTTTTAAGCGCAACTTTCTGGTATCTATTTTATATAGGGCATAAGCAGCTAAGAAAGTAATCGGGAAATAACAGAAAGAAGAATAGTGCACTATTTTAGTTTTTACTATGGAAAACAAAATAAGTACAACTAAAAGAGAAATGGTTATCCATAACTTCAAATCCTTCTGTCTGTACGTGTCAGTATATACTTTACCAAATGATTTATAGACAAACAAGGAAGCTGGAAAACAGCCTAGTAACAATACTACAAAATGATAGTAAAACGGCCCCCCGTGGCCTGCATCCTGGGTTTTGAATAAACGAATCTGATAGTCTATAAACTCTTCAATAAACCAAAAACCGTTTTTAATAATTTCTAAGCCAAACCATAGAAAAGCAACCAGGCCTGCAGTAAAGAAAAACATCGCAATTTCTGTAAACTTGAAAACACCCGGCTTTCTTCTAACTGCCATAAAGGATAAAGAAACAAGTATAGCTATCAGCATTGCAACGGGGCCTTTAGTCAATACGCCCAGGCCGATAAAAATTCCGGCTAACAAAATTTCAACTCTTCTTTTTCCTCCTTTCTGATAATCCTCTGAAGCTACTAAACTCAGAAAGTAAATTCCCAGAAATATACAAAGGTTAAATAGTGGGTCAATAATTCCGGATTTAAAATAAAAATGGGGCAAAAAGGATCCGGCATAAAACATTACCCAGAACAACCCAAATTTTAAATCAAACTCTTTTGTTCCTATTTTAAAGATAGCAAGAAGAGTAATAATACCAATTATGGCATTCGGGAAACGCGCTGCGAATTCATTAAATCCAAACAAATGCATGCTTGCTGCTTGCAACCAGAAGAATAGTGGAGGCTTCTCCCAGAAAGGCTGGTAGTTGATTTGAACCCGGAAATAATCCCCGCTAAGAATCATTTCCCTTGAAGACTCTGCAAAGTTTATTTCATCCCAATCAAATAGATGCACACTCCCCAGAAACGGTAAAAATAAAACAGCCCCGGCCAGAGCAATTATAAGGTAATAGGGAAGATAACGCAGATACATAGATCTAGGAGTTTAGCTTATAAATTGGTTTATCGGCAAAAGGCTTATTCTTAAGACTGCTGTAATTTTCAAAATAGTAAATAACAATAACAGAAATCAATACTCCTATAGCAGCACCAAAGTATGTATCAATAAAGAAATGCTGCATCATATAAACCCTCGAAAGTGTAACCATAAATGCCATTACAAAATAAAATACCTGAACGATTTTATTCTTAGCAAAATAAGCGAGTACTATAAACAAAGTAAACGCGCCGGAAGAGTGTCCGGAAGGAAAGCTATGAAGGGAATATATTTCTATATTTTCTATATAATATAAATCAGGAACATCCTTCAGATAAGCTTTAGGTCTTAATACATCACTAAAAATTGTACGCTTTAGGCTTTGAACAATAATAGTGCTGACTATTAATGAAACACTAGCAACTATTCCATAATAAATCTTTCTGAAGAAAAGGATTATAATAATGCAGATAGGAAGAATTCCTTCACCAAACATTGTTATAATCTGGAAAAATTCGTCAAGGAATGGTGTGTGAAACTGATTGACAAAAATCTCAATCGGACCTTTAAAAAAAAGGAATAAGAGAACAGCTCCTGTTATTAAATACAGTAGAAATAAATAAAAGAAATATCCCGTATTTTTCAATACGTTTAACAAAGCGCTGCTCTCAAAATATATGTATAAACTAATTTATTCTATTAGCAGAAAGGCTAATTCTCATCGTTCTCCTCTTCAATATCATCTTCCTCTGTGATGGGATGACCTTTCTTCAAATCTTCTCTTCCTCTAAGTTTCTTATCATCAACATTCTTATCAAGGAAGTCATTAACCTTGTCCAGATCAAAACTGGATACAATTTCTCCAAACGTATTCACTCTGATATCAAAACCATCGAGTTCTTTATTTACCTTTGGTTTTTCTCTTTTAGCTGCTTTTCTTTTAGCCATAGCTTTAAGCTTTTACATGTTCGCTGAGAACCTGCAAAGCTGAATCTATCCGACTAACTGTTTCTTTAACTCCTAACACCTCAATAATCTGCATCAAGTCAGGACCAGAACCTGCTCCTGTAATTGCCAATCTTAATGCCTGAAGCATTTTACCAATCTTGACTCCGTTTTTATCAAGCACTTGGTTGAGTAAATCTTTTGCTCGATCTGCGCTTACTTCAGATTCTTTTTTCAGTTCGTCTTTAAACTCAACAATGATGTTCACAGCCTCATTGGTCCACTTAGAATTAACCACTGCCGTGTCATAATGTTCAGGTTTATTGAAGAAGAAACGGCCTTCTTCCCAGAAGTCTTTAGGGAAGGTAACACGTTCTTTTAACAATTCGATGATTCTGGAGATTTTAGAAGCATCAAACTTTATCCCCTTAGCATTTAATTGTCCTGTAAGATAACCTGATAATTCTTCTGCAGTTTTTGCCTTAAGATACTGTTGATTGAACCATTTAGCTTTATTAATATCGAATTTGGTACCTGATTTTCCAATTCTTTCTGGACTAAATGCTTGAATCAATTCTTCCATGGAAAACAACTCCTGTTGGGTACCTGGGTTCCAACCTAAAAAAGCAAGGAAATTAACCACAGCTTCAGGTAAATAACCTTCCTCTCGGAACCCTATAATTTTTTCAGTCTTACCATCTTCAGGATTTGTAAACTCCCAATTTAAAGGGAAAATCGGAAACCCATGTTTCTCCGCATCTCTTTTACTAAGCTTTCCATTACCATCTGGTTTCAACAGAAGTGGAAGGTGCGCAAACTGAGGCATAGTTGATTCCCACCCTAAAAATTTATAAATAAGAACATGGGTAGGGGCACTTGGCAACCATTCTTCACCACGAATTACATGTGTAATACCCATTAAATGATCATCAACTATATTAGCCAGGTGGTAAGTAGGCATTCCATCGGACTTCATCAGAATCTTGTCATCCAGAGAAGAAGAGTGAACCATTACCCAACCTCTGATCATATCGTTAAGACGAATTTCTTCTTTTCGGGGAACTTTTAAACGAATTACATAAGGATCTCCGGAAGCCAGTCTCTTCTTCACTTCATCTTCAGGAAGAGTAAGTGAATTTTTCATTGTAGCTCTGGTTATCGCGTTATATTGAGGAGAAGCTACTTTCGCTGCTTTAAGTCTCTCACGCATTGCATCCAGCTCTTCAGACGTATCAAATGCATAATATGCATTGCCTTCCTCCACAAGCTTTAATGCATACTGCATGTATAAAGCCTTTCTTTCCGACTGACGATATGGTCCATTAGGTCCTCCCTCCCTTATTCCTTCATCAAGCTTGATTCCAATCCAATCCAAAGCCTCCAGAATATACTCTTCAGCACCTGGTACAAAGCGATTTTGATCAGTATCCTCTATTCGGAGTAACATTTTTCCATTATGCTTCTTGGCAAAAAGATAATTATACAATGCTGTTCTGACACCACCTATATGCAGTGCTCCCGTTGGGCTCGGAGCAAATCTCACTCTGACTTCTCTTTCCATATTCCTATATCCTCTTCGGTATTATTTTAACAAGTAAATTAAATTTAAGATTTCTCTTAGTTATTCTGTCACAGCGATGCAGGAAATCTCAACATTAGCGTCTTTTGGCAATCTGCTCACTTCAACCGTTTCTCTTGCCGGAGGCTCTGAACTAAAATATTCTCCATATACCTGATTGACAGCTACAAAATTATTCAAATCCTTTACGAAAATGGTAGTTTTTACCACATTAGAATAATTCAGGCCTGCGGTTTTTAAAATTTCTCCGAGATTTTTCATTACCCTGTGAGTTTCTTCCTGAATAGTTTTGTTATCCATAGCTCCTGTTTCAGGAATCAATGCAATTTGTCCGGAAATATACAAGGTATTGCCAGCTTTAACTGCCTGGCTGTATGGTCCTATCGGGGCAGGGGCTGATTGACTGTTTATTATTTTCTTGGCCATAATTTCTGAATTAGGGTCTAAAAATAGCTTAAAAAAGTTTTTTATCCGAAATAATGACCCTTTAGATAAAAAAAAAGGGAACTTTTATGTTCCCTTTTTCTAAAATTTTATTCAACTGTTACTGACTTAGCCAGATTTCTAGGCTGATCCACATTACAGCCACGCATCACAGCAATATGATAGGATAAAAGCTGGAGCGGAACCACAGATATGATAGGCATCAAAAACTCATGTGTTCCAGGCACTTCGATCACAAAATCTGCCATAGCCTCTATTTGTTTATCCCCTTCGGTAACAATAGCTATTACTTTTCCCTTTCTTGCTCTGACTTCCTGAATATTACTTACAATTTTTTCATAAGTCTGATCTTTTGTAGCTATAACCATTACAGGCATTTCTTCATCAATCAGGGCAATTGGACCATGTTTCATTTCAGCTGCAGGATAGCCTTCTGCATGGATATATGATATTTCTTTCAACTTGAGAGCTCCTTCCAAAGCAACAGGGAAATTAGCTCCTCTTCCAAGATAAAGGAAGTTCCTTGCATCCTTAAATATTGAGGAAATATATTTAATCTGCTCGTTAGTTTTCAGAGCTTTTTCGACTTTCACTGGAAGATTTTCCAAATCAACCAAAAGCTGATGAAACAGACTTTCTTTGATAGTCCCTCTTCGATGACCAACAATAATAGCCATCATTGTAAGCACTGTAACCTGAGCTGTAAACGCTTTTGTACTTGCAACCCCGATTTCAGGACCTGCATGCAGATACGCTCCCTCATGTGAGGCTCTCGCAATTGAAGAACCTACAACATTACAAACTCCAAATATAATCGCTCCTTTCGCCTTGGCTAGTTCAATAGCTGCCAGAGTATCTGCAGTTTCTCCACTTTGAGATATTGCAATTACAACATCCCCTTCTTTAATAATGGGATTTCTATATCTGAATTCAGATGCATATTCCACCTCAACAGGTATCCTGGCAAATTCTTCAAAAATATACTCCGCCACAAGCCCTGCATGCCATGATGTTCCACAGCCAAGAATGATGATTCTGTCAGCATTAACAAGTTTATTCAGATACTGCCTGATTCCTCCAAGTGCTAAATGAGCTTGTTCAGAAATGACCCTTCCTCTGAGACAATCCTTAATTGATTTTGGCTGCTCAAATATTTCCTTGAGCATAAAATGCTCATACCCCCCTTTTTCAATCTGATCTAGCTCAAGATCAAGTCTCTGTATATAAGGAGTAGTCTGAACATCTTCAATAGTCTTAATACTTAATCGTCCATCTTTAATTACTGCAATTTCAAGATCATTAAGATAGACAACCTCATTCGTATATTCAATGATAGGAGACGCATCAGATGCTATGAAAAATTCACCTTGGCCAAGGCCAATTACCAATGGGCTTCCTTTTCTTGCTGCGATCAGTTGATTCGGATCGTCTTTAGAAATAATAACAATAGCATAAGCCCCCACTACTTTTGTAAGAGCAAGCCTTACCGCTTCTTCAAGAGAACATTGATTGTTATCTCTGATATCCTCTATGAAATGGATAAAAACCTCTGAATCCGTCTCACTTAAAAACACATGTCCCCTTTGTTCCAGATCCAATTTAAGCGAGGCATAATTTTCAATGATTCCATTATGGATGATAGCAAGTTCTCTTTTACCGGAAAAGTGCGGGTGAGCATTCACATCATTAGGAACCCCATGAGTAGCCCAACGTGTGTGACCTATTCCTATATTACTATCAACTTTCTGATCTTTTAGGTATTCTTCAAGCTCGCTTACTTTACCTTTCTTCTTATAAACATTCAGGTTACCGTTTAAAAGGGCTATTCCAGCACTATCATATCCTCTGTATTCAAGTCGCTTAAGACCTTTTATTAAAATCGGTGTAGCTTCTTTATTTCCAACGTAAGCAACAATTCCACACATCTTTCTTTCAATGGGGGGTTAAATTAACAGATCAGTTTTTATTCTAACTTGATTTTACTTTACGATCGTATAATATATGTTCAATTTTATTCGATCAGCTTCTATTGAAGGGTCATTTTTCAAAACCGACCTGTCAAGACTATAAAAATTCAGTGGCCCGCCTTCAACTGTTCCATCATTATATTTTAAAATAGTCTCCGAAGCACCCACTAAAAATGGTCTCAATACAATTTTTTTATCTGCCACTGCCTGCAGATATGATCCAATGGAAAATTTATAAAGCTTATTCACGTAATCAAAATAAGAATTGGCAGGATTTTCTGTTCCATATTGGTACACACCATTTGCCTGAACAGCTGCTGAAATATTGTTAAGTTTTAACATCTTTCCATTTTCACCTGTCTGATATAAATTCATACGAGGTATAGGATAACCAAAAGAATTGGTTTGGTCAGTTTTTATTACAATTTCAGCTTTATTAATAATGATTTGCTCTCCTTCTTTCATTTCCGTCAGAAAACTTTCCAATCCAGGGAAAGAAAGCTTTGTCATTACACCTGTCCCTGCCTGTGCATAAGACAAGTTTCCGGTAATTGCAGCCCCATAACTTTGGTTGCCCAATCCTGCAATCGGCGTTCCCGATCGGTCAGCTTCTATTGTATAAAATTTTGGATTATTATAAGTGAAGTTTAAAGTTACCGAGGAGTAAGTCTGATCATTATGATAATAAATCCTTATTCCGCTAAATGTAGTCGAACCGGGAGCCAAATAAAATCGCCTAACTACAGCATCCTTATTTTCTGCAACTAAAGCAACTCCTTTGCAGTAGTTCAACAAAGCAGCATCTGAAGTAATTCCATTTTCAATAATCCCTTTTGCAAATTGTTCATCTAAAAGCCTGACAGTATATGACGAAGGCACTGATTTATTAGCAGGGAAGTTAAATGTTGCCAGTTTTTTACCTAAATCATAAGGAATTTCAGGAGATGTAGCTTTATAAACAGCAGCAGAGTCCAATGTTCCGCTCAACTGATATACAGAAATAGTCTGGTCTACCCGACTGGCACTAGTAGTATCTCCAAAATAACCACTTGGAAGCAACGAAAATACAGCACTATCAAATACTGGATTGTTACCAAAGCCGAAACTTCCTGCCCTATTATATCTTAATTGCCCAAAAGTTTTGGCAGTTATTCTTCCAAAAACAGGATCTTTTGACTGTCCGACCAGGCCATATACGTTAGTCAGTACGGAAGTATTTGAACTATTTACCGTAACTATTTTAGAGGTAACTATTGAATCATTAACTAAAACCGTGCTGGTCTGGGCAATTAAAGAATCATTAAACTTTAAATCTGTCTGTAAATCAGGAGGCTGTAAGCTATACCCTATCCTTGACGGCTCTTTTTTACAGGAAAAAATAATAAGGGCTGCAAGTAAAAACAGCAGCCCTGATTTTTTAGTTAATAAGTTCATTATAAAAATTATAGTAGCTTTCAAAATTGTCATCTTCCTCCAGGACATTAATTTTCTTTTCTTTTTCGAAGCTGTTAAAAAGTTTATTCAAACTTTCGCTATAGGATTCTTCAGCCTTTAAAACTGCGTCAGCATACTCAATTCCCATTTTCACAAAACCTTCAAAATCAGCAGATTTTAAATGAGAAAGCATTTTATCCTCAATATCAAGCATTTTAACTTTTTCCAGCAAGTCTTTATCAAACTTATAATTAAACGAATTATTATAAATTGTAAATACAGACTTAGTAGCTTTAAAAACGGGATCTTGTTTGTATCTTGTTTTAAGGTAAAGAGGGATTAAACTTGTCATCCAATCATTGCAGTGGATTATGTCAGGTGACCAGCCAAGTTTTTTTACAGTTTCGAGAACGCCTTTACAAAAGAAAATTGCTCTTTCGTCATTATCCGGATAGAATTTATTTTCTTTATCAACGAAGACATGTTTTCTTTGAAAATAATCCTCATTATCAATAAAATAAACCTGAAGTTTTGCATTAGGGATTGAGGCAACTTTGATAATCAGTGGTTTCTCTTCATCGCCGACTGCGATGTTGATTCCGGACAACCTTACAACCTCATGCAATCTGTTTTTTCGTTCATTGATCACTCCAAATCTAGGAATTAAAATCCTAATTTCCATCCCCTTTTCCTGCATTGCTTGTGGCAGCTTCCGAACAAAATCCGCTACCTCAGTTACCTGTAAGAATGGATTTATTTCGGCTGCAACATAAAGAATTCGAAGTCTAGACATATTTTGCGAGAGATTTGGTTAAAATCAAACTAAATAGTTTACGGGCCCACGAAATTACAAAATTTTTTCTCAATTTTCAAGGAATTTATAGTATTAACTGCTTATTTTGCCCAATTTTATTTTGTTTATATCGTGATATGGAAATAATTAAGGAACCTTCTGAACTACTTAAATATATTAAAAGAAGAAAACCGGAATATAAAAGTATCGGTTTTGTACCTACCATGGGTGCACTTCACCAGGGGCATATCTCTTTAATAGAATGCTCCAAAAGGGAAAATGATTTTACCATTTGCAGCATATTCGTCAATCCAATTCAGTTTAATAACGCACAAGACTTCATTTTATATCCAAAAAATTTGGAAGAAGATTTTAAAATGCTGGAAAATGCCGGATGTGACCTTCTATTTATGCCTTCTGCTGAATCAATGTATATTGAGGAGCCAAGGATAAAAATTGACTTTGGTTCTCTAGAACTTGTTATGGAAGGGAAATTCAGGCCAGGGCATTTTAATGGAGTTGCAATAGTTGTCGCAAAATTATTTCATATTGTACAACCTGACATTAGTTATTTTGGACAGAAAGATTTGCAGCAATATTTAATTATAAAGCAAATGGTGAAGGATCTTACTTTTCCTATAGAGCTCAAATCATGCCCGGTAATAAGGGAAAAAGACGGACTGGCAATGTCTTCAAGGAATCAGCGCTTGACGCCAAAAGGAAGAAACGTAGCTGCAAAGTTAAATGAATCGCTCCTGCTGGCTGCCAAACTGCTAGAAAACTCTTCTGTTGAAAATACGAAAGCCAAAGTCAGAGATTTTTACAAAAATATAAAAGAGATAAAACTAGAATATTTTGAAATTACTGATAGTGAAACTTTAATGCCTATAAAGGATGTTAAGGAGCACAAAGGAATTGCGATATGTGTTGCTGCATACGTTGATGGCGTTCGCCTTATAGACAATATCTTAATTTAAATTTACAATCAAAGTTACCATACCTCCTTTTTAGCGAAATGCAAATTCAAGTATTAAAATCAAAAATTCACAGAGTAAAGGTTACTCAGGCAGAGCTCCATTATGTAGGAAGTATTACCATAGATGAAGACCTGATGAATGCCTCTAATATAATTGAAAATGAAAAAGTTCAGATTGTAAATATTAATAATGGAGAACGCTTTGAAACCTATGTAATTACGGGCCCGAGAGGAAGTGGAGTGATTTGCCTGAACGGCCCTGCAGCCAGAAAAGTACAGGTTGGTGATATAATTATTATTATTTCGTATGCGGGAATGGACTTCGAAGATGCTAAAATCTGGAAGCCTACCGTTATATTCCCGGACCAGAACAATAAACTTATCTGATATTCATGTCTTCGCTTATTAAAAATATAATTAAGTACTCTTTAACACTGGCTTTAGCTGTTGCTCTCGTTTTTTATGTCCTGAGCACAGTCAACGTTACAGAAATGATCAACAAAGTGAAACAAGCAAAGCTTTCCTGGGTAATTCTTGGCGTCTCAATTAATCTTCTTAGTCACTTTTCAAGAGCCAGAAGATGGAACCTTCTTTTGGAGCCAATGGGATATAAACCCAAAACAAGCCGAACCTTTGTAGCTGTAATGGTCGGATATTTCGCCAATCTATTTCTTCCAAGAATGGGGGAAATCTCCAGATGCGCAGTATTAAAAAGAACAGATCATGTGCCTATTGACAAAGCTTTTGGCACAGTCGTAGCAGAGAGGGCTTTTGACTTCATTTGTCTAATCGTACTTATAGGCCTATCACTGATACTTGAATTTAACAGGCTAACGACTTTTTTTTCAGAAAAGGTATTTAATAAAACAACTCCTACAGCGGAAGCAGGTCTTATCTCAAACCCGTTTCTCTGGGGAAGTGGAATTTTGGGGCTATGCGCCATTTTTTTCGTAATTTTTCTAGAAAAAATTAAAAATTTAATTATTTATCAAAAAATACTGTCATTTATCAAAGGCGTACTTGAAGGGATTTTCAGCATCAGGAATTTAAAGAGAAAAAACGAGTTTATTTTTCATACAATCTTTATCTGGTTATGTTATTATTTTATGACATACCTGGTATTCTTTTCCTTAGAGGCTACATCCTCCCTCAGTCCAGCTGCTGGCTTAGTATTATTAGTTGTAGGAGGGCTTGGCATGTCAGCTCCTGTCCAGGGCGGTTTTGGTGCATTCCATGAATTTGTAAGCTCAGCACTGGAGGGATTTTATAATTTAAGCAAATTAGACGGATTAGCATTTGCTGTAGTAATACACACCTCCCAGACTTTAGCAGTAATTATAGTGGGAGGAGCTGCAGTAATAGCTGCCCTTTTTCTATCAAGAAAAACACAAATTGATGACCTCAGATAAAATACAAACCTGGGAAAGCATTATCCCAGAAGTAAAATCATGGAAGGAAAGTGGGGAAAAAGTAGTTTTTACTAATGGTTGCTTTGATATTCTTCACCTTGGCCATGCTGATTATTTAGAAAAATCCAGATCACTGGGAGACAGACTTATTGTTGGAGTAAATACGGATGCTTCAGTAAGAAAATTAAAAGGTCCGGAAAGACCTGTCAACCCCGAATATGCCAGAGCCCGCCTGCTTGCTGCATTGGAATTTGTGGATGCTGTCATTTTGTTCGATGAAGACACGCCTTTTGAGCTAATTAGTCATGTAATTCCTGACATTTTGGTCAAAGGAGACGATTATAAAATTGAGAATATTGTTGGTGCGGATATTGTTATAAAACATGGAGGTGAAGTCAAAACCATTAATTTAGTTGATGGCTTTTCTACCACCGGAATTATTGGAAAGATCAAAACTCATAACAAGTAAAAAATCCATAGTCAACAATGTTATATGTTATTGCTATTGTCACTATGCTGGCAAGCTGGCTGGTAAGTGCACGCCTTAAAAGTAAATTCAGTCAATATTCACAGATTCCTTTGCAATCTGGTGTGAGTGGTCAGGAAGCTGCCCTACAAATGCTGCGGGGAAACGGAATTAATGATGTAAAAATCATCTCAGTAGAAGGAGAACTTACTGACCATTACAACCCAGCTAACAAAACCGTAAATCTTAGCCATGATGTCTATTATGGTAGAAATGCGGCAGCCGTTGCCGTTGCTACCCATGAATGTGGACATGCTGTGCAACATGCTACTGCATACAGCATGCTAAAATTTAGATCTGCACTGGTTCCGGTTCAAAATGTCAGTGCCCGAATTCTCAACGTAATCATGCTTGTATTGGTCTTCGGCGGCGTTCTGGCAGGAGGAACAGGTGTTTTGCCCTATGTTTTACTTATCATAATTGGTTGCAATCTTGTACTAACACTTTTTGCGGTTATTACCCTTCCCGTAGAATTTGATGCAAGCAGAAGAGCACTAGCCTGGACAGAAAAATCTGGTATTGTTACCACCAGAGAACATGAAATGGCAAAAGATGCATTATGGTGGGCTGCAATGACTTATGTAGTAGCTGCAGCAGGAGCAATGGCACAGCTGTTATATTTCCTTAGTCTCTTCATGGGTAGGAGGAATGATTAAAACACAAAAAAGTACACTGTAACCAAATCAAAAAATTCCAAAAGCGATTCTCAGAAGAATCGCTTTTTTTTATTCAAACTTTAATCCAATTCTTTTAAATTCCGTTATTTAACGAAACTAACACCCTAACAAGAAAAAGTATGGATTTTCAGTTGACAGAAGAGCAAAAAGCAGTACAGCAAGCAGCAAGAGATTTTGCCCAAACAGAGCTTTTACCTGGCGTAATAGAACGTGATGAACATCAGAAATTCCCTGCAGAACAAATAAAAAAACTGGCAGAACTAGGCTTTATGGGCATGATGGTAGATCCAAAATATGGCGGCAGCGGTATGGATACGATTTCTTATGTTCTGGCAATGGAAGAAATTTCTAAAATAGATGCATCTGTTTCCGTATGTATGTCAGTTAATAATTCTCTTGTTTGCTGGGGTTTAGAAAAGTTTGGAACAGAAGCTCAAAAGCAAAAATACCTCATTCCTCTTGCTAAAGGAGAAATCATAGGTGCATTTTGTCTTTCAGAGCCAGAAGCAGGATCAGATGCTACATCTCAAAGGACTACAGCAGAGGATATGGGTGACTATTACCTTTTAAACGGCACTAAAAACTGGATAACAAATGGCAACACCGCCTCTGTTTATATAGTCATTGCTCAGACTGACAAAGAAAAAGGACACAAAGGAATCAACGCTTTGATTGTAGAAAAAGGGATGCCAGGATTTGAGGTTGGAAAAAAAGAAAACAAATTGGGAATCAGAGGTTCTGACACACACTCTCTGATGTTTAATAATGTAAAAATTCCAAAAGAGAACAGGATAGGTGAAAACGGATTCGGCTTCAACTTCGCAATGAAAACCCTAAATGGAGGAAGGATCGGAATAGCATCCCAGGCATTAGGTATTGCATCTGGCGCATTGGAATTTTCATTGAAATATGCACAGGAAAGAAAATCCTTTGGCAAGGAAATTTTTCAACATCAGGCCATTCAGTTTAAGCTCGCTGAAATGGCTACCAAAATAGATGCCGCAAGAATGCTCTGCTTTAAGGCTGCCTATCTGAAAGATCAAGGTAAAGATTATACCAAAGCAGCGGCAATGGCAAAACTTTATGCTTCAGAAGTTGCTATGTATGCAACAGTAGAAGCTGTTCAAATCCATGGAGGATATGGTTTTGTTAAAGAATTTCACGTGGAAAGACTTATGAGAGATGCAAAAATCACCCAGATTTATGAAGGGACCTCAGAAATTCAGAAAATTGTAATATCCAGAGATTTATTGAAAAATTAATATTTTAACTATTTTTTTTAATTTTTCAATATTGATAAAATATTATTCAACATTAATTATTGAGAAAATTATTTGATATTCTTTTTTTTATATATTAGATTTGTACAAATTTGAAAAAATAAGGAATTATATTTTTTTCATATTTTTTTACAAATAAAAACAGGAATCAGGTAATGGAAGATTATAACAAAATCATCGAATCCCTGGGTGTTCGATTTATAAAATCGAAGAATATTAAAATTCTTCAATCTCTAACAGTTGAAAACTTTTATGATGTAGGTAATACGATCTACCTGCTTCATAAAGGAGAAATCTCTTTTGGAGATGAGAAACAAAAAGTTAATGAGGGTGACCTTCTATTTATACCTGGAGGAAGGCTGACTTCTGTAACCTACGGAAAGTTCAACCCTATGAAGTTGACTAATGAAGATTTGCTGAATAACAGAGACAAATTCTTCAGTTCATTAACAGACAAAAGTATCATTGGACAAGATGAAGATTCTTTCAGTTATATCACTTTTGAAGCAAAGGTATTTGATTCGGTTAACTTTTTTGCCTCCCTTGATATTCCTGCATTTATCATCAGCAACCAGCCAAAACTTGCTGAATATATCATTGAGACCATCAAAGAGGATCTTTCAAATAATCCAGGTAAAGAAAGGGTAATAAAGCTAAATACTGAACGTGTTGTAGTTGAAATCATCAGATACATTCTGGAGAAAAGATTATTTGTGGAGCAACTTGCAACAAATAGTACATACTTCAAAGACCCTCGTCTTATCGATATTTTTGCATTTATTAAGAAACATCTTGGAGGAGATCTGTCAAATAAAGTACTGGCTAATGTGGCAAACGTTTCGGAAGATTATGTAGGCCAATACTTCAAAATGCTTACAGGGATTAACCCTCAGGATTATATCGAATATCAGAGAATGGAGATGGCAGTAAACCTGCTTAGGACTTCTAAAAAGAGTATTCGTGAAATAGGAAGAGAAGTAGGATACAAAGACACCGCTTACTTCTGCAGAAGGTTCAAGATGATGTTTGGAATACCAGCGGGAAAAATGAGAAGAAGAGAGTCTCTTATGAACATATAAAAATAAAAAGTCGCTTGTTGAACAAGCGACTTTTTATTTTATGCAATTTTTGTTCTAATGATTTTTTTCTTGTGAAGCATTCAGCTCTCTTTTCATTGCAGCTATCTTACCAATTAGTCCTGGATTCTTTTCGATAGCATTACCTACAACTATTACATCAGCTCCTGCTTTCATTATCTTAACTGCAGTTTCTGCATCTCTTATCCCCCCTCCCACAATTAAAGGCAGATTTACATTCTGGACCACCTGCTCTACCATCTCTCCACTTATCGACCTTAAGGCTCCACTACCACCTTCCAGGTATATCAGCTTTAAACCAAGCATCTCGCCTGCAATAGCTGTACAAGCAGCTATTTCCGGCTTATCATACGGTATCGGAGTAGTATTACTGATATAAGAAACTGTTGTAGGCTTTCCGCAATCAACCAGCATATATCCTGTAGATATAACTTCCAAACCAGACCTTTTAAGTAAAGGCGCTGCTACCACATGTTGCCCTATGAGATATTCAGGATTTCTCCCTGAAATCAGGCTTAACAACAATATGGCATCAGCATTGGGATAAATCTGAAGGTTACTTCCCGGAAATATTGCAACAGGAATTGAACTTTGATTTTTTATAATGCTAATGGTCCTCTCCATATCACCACTAGTCATAAGACTTCCACCAATGAAAAAATAATCTACACCTTCTTCCTCTGCGGATCTGACAATACTCAGACATTTTTGATCATCAATTTTGTCCGGATCCAAAAGAACTGCAAATGATTTTAACCCTTTTTTTTTCTTTTCTATTAAGTCTTGATACAAAAAACTCATTTTTTAATTTCTATACCTTTAAGATAAGCGTTTAGCTTCTCTTTTACGATGGACATGAGGAAAAGCAATATCTGATCTTTAATCATTCTTACAATTTCAGACTCTTTTCCAGGCTCTCTGAGGACCACCTCTGTAACGCCATTTCCAGATTGCCTTATCACTTTTGGCTTTCTGGATGAAAAAATTCCTCTGGTTACAAGGTACGCTACTGCAAATGCACCTCCGACCAAAAGAAGCCCCATTCCGATTTTTTTTGCCTCAGTTGCCATAGAAGAAATTTTTTTATCCATTTCCTCTTTGTGAAAATCTGTTTCCTTAAGCAAAATCTCCCTTTGCCTATGGACATCCTCTAAAATATATTGTGGACTCTTCATGGATTACTTTTTGGTGAGAATATGTAACAATAAATCCCGGATCTTCCGGTGTAAAAAGCCTTTAGTAATATTGGATGCGAGTATTATTACCACAAGAAAAAAGAAAACAGTCATGACCACATACCCCATATAACTGCTATCAAGCAAGTAATTCAAATAACTTCCAAGCGCTAGACTAAAAAATAACAGCATCATTAAAAACATAAATGCAAGCAAAAAAAGAATTGAGAGTGAAGCAACTATATTAGATGCTTTCTCCATCATTTCCAGCTTAAAAAGCTGTATACGTTTATCAACGTATCCTTTTATATTATCAAACAATCCTTCCAACTTGAGAAATTTTAAAAAGGCATTTTCCATGAATTGACAAAAATATCCGTTAGTAAGTTAATAACTTTTCTGTAAAACTTATGTTAAAAAAAAGAATCAACAATTTGTAACGGAGGCATTCCTGGAAGTACGTTTAATCTGTTTTTCCCATTTATTACAAAATTTAAAGTTACCCCATAAGTTGGGGTAATAATATTAAGCTTGTCATTTGCCCCTGCATTTGCAGATGGGTAATAGTTAGTATCTCTTAAAGCAAAAAGCCCGATATATATACCTTTTATTGCTTCAAAGTAAACATCGATCCTTAAAACAGTTTTATTGATAAATCTCTTTCTAAATATGGAATATTCATCTCCCCCAATTTCTCTTATCTTAAAAGCTCTATAAGAAGCCATAAAACCAAGCTGCCTCTCTTTAACCTTTATAGATTTATGAAGCCCCCCAAGCAATGCAATCATTCCCAGGTCATTTACAGGTGCATTTATATGTTTTCTATACTCCAGAGTTGCTAATTTTATAAAGTCAATATTTTTAATTTTTCCTTGATGCTCAACATTAAATCCAGTATACGACAATCCATTTACCTGACTTCTTGCTAATTTCTGACTTAATCCACCCGACCATTTTTCAGAAATCTGAAATTGAACACCTATACCTAAATCCACTGAATTTAATTTATTAAAAGGAGAAAAATCTCTGATATAGAATCCCTCCTGATAACTTCCACTACTCTCAATATAAATATAAGTCCCTGATTGAAAATAGCAATTACCTGAAATGGAGGCTCTGAATGTATTAGGATGATAGAATTTTGAAACACCCTGTGCCCCAACCTCTGTGCTTATATAAATGAAAAAAATAATTATTAGGTACCGCATATTCAAAGATAAAACAAAAGACCCTCATTTTTTATTGTGAAAAAATGAGGGTCCCGAAAATTTATTTTACAAATATTAATTAGAGTCAGAGTCATTATCTGAATCTGAATCAGAAATTTTTAAAGATTTTCTCTTATGTCTTAACACTTTAGCCTTTACATAGAATATAATTTCCTCAGCAATATTTGTCACATAATCTCCTACTCTTTCCATCTTTCTGATAATGGTAAGAAAATAAATTGCTTGCATAACCTTCTCAGGATCACTCTGATTTTTAAGATAATCAGTCATGATCTGATTTGCATTAAGATTTATTTCATCCATTAGCTCATCTTTGGAGAATAAAGTTCTCGCCAGCTTGGTATTATCTGTTTCAAAAGATTCACTAAGAATCGAAAGCATTTCAAGTGCTGTGTCTGTCATCTCTTTGAATCTTATCTTTTCTATAAGATCCGCATCATAAGAATTTTCACACTTGGTAACGTACTGAGCTATTCCCTTGGCGTTATCACCTATTCTCTCAAGATCTGACACCATTTTAAGTGATGCCACAACAAATCTTAAATCAATTGCAACAGGATTAAACAGAGCAAGGATATGTTCTCCTTTTGCATCTATTTTAAGTTCACTACCATTTACCCGCTTCTCGTTTTTGATTACTTCTTTGGCAAGATCTTTATCAAAACTATAAAAAGATGAAATAGCCTTGTCAAGCTGACCTCTCACAAGATAGGTCATATCTATAAGTTCGCTTTTTAATTCGCCGAGTTCGGTTTCTAATAGATTCATTGTTGCTCTTTTGGTTGTATATAACGTTAAAAATTAATTTTTGATTAACCAAAACGTCCTGTTATGTAATTCTGTGTTCTTTCTTTCTTAGGGTTTGTAAACAGAGTTCTGGTATCATCATATTCTATAAGGTCTCCCATATAAAAGAAGGCAGTCTTGTCACTGGTTCTGGAAGCCTGCTGCATATTATGAGTTACTATAAGAATAGTATAATTAGCTTTTAAGCTGTAAATCAATTCCTCTATTTTTATTGAAGATATCGGATCAAGAGCAGAAGCAGGCTCATCCATCAATAAAACAGACGGCTCTACAGCAAGGGCTCTTGCTATGCACAGTCTCTGTTGCTGTCCTCCTGAAAGTGCCAAAGCAGATTTTTTGAGTTTATCCTTTACTTCATCCCAAAGTGCTGCACCTCTTAAAGAGGATTCTACTTTTTCTTCAATGAGAGCGTTATCCTTAACCCCATTAACCCTGAGGCCATAAGCAACATTTTCGAAAATAGATTTTGGGAACGGATTAGGCTTTTGAAACACCATACCTACGGTCTTTCTCAACTCATTCACATTGATTTTGGGGTGATAAATATCAACTCCCTCTATCATAATCTCCCCTTCAACGCGGGCATTCTCAATCAGGTCGTTCATCCTGTTGAAACATCTGAGGAACGTGGACTTTCCGCATCCGGAAGGGCCGATCAACGCTGTTACGGTATTTTTCTTGATGGAAAGAGTAACCCCTTTCAATACATGGTCAGAACCGTAGTAAACGTGGACGTTCTTGGCTTCAATTTTCATGATTTATATTCCAAAGAAATTCTTTCAAACAATAATTTTACCACTTTACTTTTTTCTGCCATTTATGTCTTATATAAACGGCAATTCCATTCATAATAAATGTTATACTCAATAAAATGATAATGGCTGCTGCTGCATTCTCAGAAAACTCTTTCTGTGGTCTGCTCACCCAGTTAAATATTTGTATGGGCAGTACAGTAAATGAATCCATAACACTTTCAGGAACGAAAGGCACAAAAGTAAGAGCTCCGATTACTATCAGAGGAGCTGTTTCTCCAATTGCACGGGAAAGAGAAAGAATTACCCCTGTGAAAATTCCTGATACTGCTGCCGGCAGTACCTGATACCAGATGGTTTGCCATTTGGATGCCCCAAGAGCATAAGATCCCTCTCTGATGGAATATGGAACAGCTTTTAAGGCCTCTCTGGTAGATACGATTATAATTGGCAAAATTAATAAAGACAAGGTCAATGCACCAGTAAGAACGCTCTCCCCAAGTTTCAAAGCACGAGCAAAGAGCTCTAAACCAAGCAGACCATAGATAATAGAGGGTACACCTGCCAGGTTTGCTATATTAATTTCTATAATGTTTGAAAGCCTGCTTCTTTTATTATACTCTTCAAGGTACAAACCTGCTGATATTCCAACAGGAAAGGCTATAACAGCAGTAAGAACCATAATCCAGAGCGTGCCTACCCATGCAGTATAAATACCTGCTCTGGCGGCTCTTCTACTTGGAAGGCCCATAATAAAATCCCAATCCAGACGACTTAATCCTCTGTATAAAACATCACCTAATAATAACATTAATACTACAACTCCAATGAGTGTGCAGAAAAGGCCAAAGTATTTGAATGCCTGATCCTGGTATTCATATACTCTTGTATTGCTAAAATACTTAAGCCTTTTTTTAATCTTACCTTTTCCCTTTTTGCCCATTTCCTATCTGTGATGTTTCTGAAATTTTTTCTTAAGCCAAAAGCTTATATTATTTAATATAAGTGTAACAACAAATAAGGTCATACCGACAGCAAAAATGGTCCTATACTCCACACTATCATGAGGTACATCTCCCAGACTCACCTGTACGATATAGGTAGTCATGGTTTCGATAGGAACAGTAGGGTCAAATGTAAGACGAGGTTGCTGACCAGCAGCAATGGCTACAATCATTGTTTCTCCAATTGCTCTGGAAATAGCCAATATGATAGAAACCGAGATCCCTGAAAATGCGGAAGGAACAATAACCTTCCAGGAAGTTTGAAACTTAGTAGCTCCGAGAGCAAAAGAGCCTTCTCTTAAAGATTTAGGCACAGCATAAAGTGCATCTTCACTTAAAGATGATACCAGAGGTAAAATCATGATTCCCATTACGATACCGGGCGATAAAGCATTAAAGCCTGCAAGTGTGGGAATTACCTTCTGAAACATTGGAGTAACAAATACCAGAGCGAAGTAACCATAAACTACAGTGGGTACTGCAGCAAGAATCTCCAGCATTGGCTTTACGAGATTTCTGACTGTTTTGTGTGAATATTCGCTAAGATAAACAGCTATTGTAAGTCCCAGAGGAACTGCTACAATAGTTGCAATTAGTGTGGTAAGCAACGTTCCTGATAGCAGTGGAAGAATTCCAAATCTCTGATTGCTGAAAAGAGGAGTCCATTCTGTGTCTGTTAAAAACTCAATCAGACTAACTTCTTTGAAAAACCCAATGGTTTCAAAAATTAAAACTCCTATAATGCCTACAGTCGTGAATATTGTTAGCAGACTGCAGGCCAACAAGAGTTTTTCAATAATTGTTTCTCTAAGTTTCATTATAAATAATTAAGAAGTTCTGATTATTTCAGAACTTCTTCAAGTTTTACTCCAACTGTTGATTCCTTATTAAGGAATACTGAACCTGTCTTTTTCTCTTTGAATCTCTTCTTTACCAATTCGTAGACTTCTTTGCTCAAAGGAATATATTTTGCATCCGGCACCAGTTCTACAGCATTGTCTATGTAAAAGTGTACAAAGCTATCCAAAGAAGAATTTGACTCTGCATTATTTTTATTTACATAAATAAACAAAGGTCTAGACAGAGGTTGATAAGTACCATTCATTACAGTTTCATCAGATGCAAGTATCGGCCCTTTTCCGTTCTCGTCATTCTTATCATCTATAGGAATAAGCTTTAGTTTCTCTTTATTCTCTGTAAAATAAGCGAGACCGAAATATCCTAATGCAAATTTATCAGTAGATATACCCTGTACGAGAACATTGTCATCTTCACTGGCAGTATAATCGCCTCTGCTGGCTTTAGTCTTTCCAATTATTGCCTCTGTAAAATAATCAAATGTTCCGGACTCATGACCAGCTCCAAAAAGATGAATTTCTTCATTTGGCCAGTTTGGTCTGATCTGATTCCATTTCACTATTTTGCCCTGGGCTTCGGGTTCCCAGATTTTCTTCAGTTCTTCAACGGTGAGATAGTCAACCCAGTTATTCTGAGGATTTACAACAACTGCCAACCCATCATAGGCGATTGGTAATTCAATATACTCAATCTTGGCTGCTTTACAGGCGCTGTCTTCAGATTTTTTAATCGGCCTTGAAGCTTCTGCTATATCAATTTCTGAACGTACAAACTTCTTAAATCCTCCGCCAGTTCCTGAGACTCCGATTGTTACTTTCACTTTAGGATTTTCAACCCTAAATTCCTCTGCTGAAGCTTCTGTAATAGGATAAACAGTGCTAGACCCATCGATCTCGACCGTACCGGTAAGTTTTTCCGAAGCTTCTTCAGAATTTTTTTTAGGACCACATCCCCAAAAAGATGCAGCAATTACCGAAAATATAACGGCGCCGCTAAAAATGATTTTTCTCATAATTGATAGCAAATTAGGCAAATTTAAATATTCGAATGTTAAGAAATTGTTAAGCTTTTTTAATCCAGAAGTTGTCATAATTTATTTCCTCATTGTAAAGTCTTTACAAAAATGATGTGGATAAATTAAAGATTATTCTAATAATTGAACTGTAATTGAAGTCTCAAAAGATTTCCTTTTTGATGATTGTTTGGCTTTTTTGAATCTTCGAACGTGCGGTCTGACATCATGTAAGCTATAGTAAACTCCAAAGCTGAATTAATTTGATATTCAACCCCGAATTCAAGTTCTTTAGCAACATAACTTCTTGCATCCTGCTCAATTTTTTTTCCTCCGTTATAATATTGGGCTCTTAGATAAGGTATAAAAACCATTTTTCTAACCTTTTGCAGGAACATTACCTGAGCATATCCTCCGTCAAGAGGTCTTCTCTTTACTGAAAAAACACCATTATCATTTGTGAATCTAGGTCCCATGCCCCAGTTGTACTCCACCTGAAAACCTATTGGCTGAGGATAAACGACTATGTATCCGTCGATTCTCTGTTCTTGAATATTGGTAGGTGACACGACATCCACATTTTTAATTTCTTTTGTATTAAAATATCCTGTAAAGCCACTTACTCCTGCTTCAATGTATTGGCCGGAACTAAGCTTGAAAGGATAAGAAGCTTTAGCTATAACGTGCTGGGCATTTCCATACTCCAACCTGTTCGTTGTCTGACCGTTAAAGAATCCGCCCCCCAATACTCCATAATCCCCAGATCCTTTTAGCCCAGAAGAAACAAGATACTTGTACCTTTCTTTTATCTTTGGAGGGGTAAAGTAAAATAATACCGCCATATCCCGCTCGTTGTACATACCACTATTAATCGCATCAGAACGATCAAAAGCTATCCGGTTTTGACTTGACTGCACATTATCAAATCCAAAAGGAACTTTACTCAGACCAACTCTGGCTCTTAAAGATTTAGACTCGTTAAGAAATATATCAGCATAAAGGTCTCTAAGTTGAAGGAAATTCATTCCATTTACAGAAGATGCGGAACCGTTAATTAAGGAATTGGTAGCAAGGTCCGTCTGGATATACATATAAACTCTAGGATGAATATCACCATAAAATGTAAGACGAGCTCTTCTGAAAAACAACCCTCCTCCATCACCAATAGACCTATCACATTGATCACACTTTAGCTGGCCATTGGTCTCGAGCAACCTATTATAACGTATTTGGGTATATCCTCTTAATGAAAATGTCTCATACCATTTTTTCTTGGTTTCTTTTACTTCAACAGACTTTTCTTGTTTGTAAGCGGATGAATCAGACGCGTTTTGACTGAATAATACAAATGGTGTAAATAAGAGAATAAAAAATAGGGCACTTAACTTCTTGTTCATAATTTTTGGTGGCTAATAAAATCGAGAACAAATTTTGAAATAATAATTGACCTTAACCACCCTCTAACACAGTGTTAACTCAAGCTTAACACTGGCATTACAATTACATAATATATAATTAACAATTTCTTAACATTGAATTTATCATCACTAACTTTCAATCAATTACAACTTCTCAAAAAATCCCTGTACCAAAGTCCTGATTCTTTAATAGTTCGTTTCTGAGTATCAAAGTCAACATGAACAATACCAAATCTGGGATGAAAACCTTCAGCCCATTCAAAATTATCTGTAAGTGTCCAGATAAAATAACCTTCGACGTTTACCCCTTCTTTCTTTGCTCTCAGCACTTGTCTTATATTATCCTGAATGAATTTAAGCCTTTGAGAATCCCGAACCTTCCCATCAAAAATAACATCATTAAAAGCAGCTCCATTTTCAGTCACCATCAATCTCTTGATATTCGGATATGCCTGAAATTTCTTAAGCATGTGGTAAATCGCTTCCGGGTAAACCTCCCATTTCATCAATGTATAGGGTACTTTTCTTTCCTTTGCCCCTACAATACTTGCCTGTAAATAGGGAGTCCACCAAGAGTATTTAACAATTTCCCTTGTATAGTTCTGTATCCCGATGAAATCAAAATCGAAAGGCATATTATTTTCATCATCAGCTTTAATGAACTTTTCTACATTGAGCAAAGGTTTTCTAAGTTCTTTTGGATAACCCAGGCCAAGTATTGGCTCTACATAGAGGCGGTTCAACAAAGCATCTACACGAATGGCTGCTTGTACATCTTTGTCCCTTTCTGATACAGGCTCTATGTAAGAACATGAAAATGTAGTACCAATCTCAGCATCTTTAACTAACTCCCTCAGCCTTCTGCCTCCTTCTCCCATAGCTAGAACTGCATGATGCATTGCCGGAACAAAATTTTTCATTCCTCTTCTACCAGGTGCATGAATACCAAGGAAATAGCCTGCACCAGTGAAAACCATTGGTTCATTTAATACCATCCATTTTTTTACCCTATCCCCGAAATGCTTTGCACATAATTCAGCATAGTCACCAAACCAATAAAGGATGTCTCTGTTTGTCCATCCACCCATCAATTCCAGTTCATGAGGAAGATCCCAATGGTATAAAGTTACCCATGGTTCAATTCCCTGAGAAAGGCAACAATCAATTAGTCTGTCGTAGTAATCGATTCCTTTCCTGTTCACATAAAAATGACCAGAGGGAAGTATTCTGGGCCACGACAATGAAAATCTGAAGTTGGGAATATTTAATAATTTCAGCAAACTTATGTCCTCGCTGTAGCGATTGTAAAAGTCGCAAGCAGTGTTACCCGTATGTTCATTAAGGACATTACCTTTTTTATTGGTAAATATATCCCATATTGAGTGGCCCTTGCCTTCTGCATCATGGGCACCTTCAATCTGATATGCAGAAACAGCAACACCCCAGCAAAACTCTTCCCCAAAATCTCTTCTTTCCAAAATTTATCCAACAGATCTATTTTAAACTAATGGCATTCTCCAATACCTTATCAATAATGTTTTCTGTAATATCAGGATATTCCACTTTGACTCCACGCTGTTTACCAACCCAATGAACTATTGTTTCCAGGTGTTTTTTCTTTAATGATTTAATAACTGGAATTCCCATTGACATAAGCGCCGCAGCATTATAGTGCTGTTCATACTGATTTTTCATTGGAATTACCATCAGTTTCTTACCCAGGTACAATGCCTCGGCAGGAGTTTCAAAACCAGCGCCACAAAGAACGCCTTCAGACGAAGCAATACTTTTGACAAATGCTTCATTATTGATAGGTTTGATGTTCAGATTTTTTTCTTTCCATGGCTTTTTGGAATGTTTAGAAAACACTTCCCATTTTACATCTTTCACCTTCGAAAGCACTTTAATCAACCGTTCGTCATTATAAGCAGGAAGATATACTGTATAGTGCCCGTTATTGCAAGGATCAATTTCTCTTACTTCCTTTCTGATCACCGGAGTGAAAATATTCTCGTCAAAAGCTTCAAAATGAAATCCATAATGATGAGTGGCGGGGGCATATTTTTTAAGGATAAAACTTCCCAGATGGTCTGTATGATCAGGTTTAGGAACCTTAGGAGAAAGGACTGCAGATTGATGGCTAAGCGCTATGCATGGTCTCCTTTTCAGATGACAAGCCCAGGCACTCACAGGTTCAAAATCATTAATTACTATATCGTATTTTTCAATAGGAATTTCCCGGAGCTCGGAAAAAAACTTCTTACTATTATTCTTTAAATAAGTATTTATAAGATCTACCCCCCCAGATTTTCCGAATATAAAACTCAAACCCTGATATTTATATTTAACTGGATAGGGCAACATTACATCTGCTTGAATGCCACTTACCAGGATGTCTAGATCACCTCGGCTTTGTAATATAGGGATAATATCGCGGGCACGACTTAAATGGCCATTTCCGGTTCCCTGAATAGCATATAATATTTTCATACAGGTATTAGAAAACGTCTTTTTATCTTGCTGCCTTTCAGAGCAAAATAAAGGATAGTAACACGGTACTGTAATACAACAGATTGTAGTCTTATGTATAATTCAAATAGTGTTTTCATATGTTTAAATTATAACCGCTTATTGTTTTTTTTCTTATCTCAATTTCTGCTTTCAAATGGATAATGTCCATATCAAATAAATCCGTTCCTTCTTCTTCCTCTTCTTCAGCGATGTCCTCAGCAAGGCTATAATCCGCATAGTGAATGATATTCCAGTTCCCTTCAAAATCTTCTACTAATGCACTGAGGCTTTCCACCCAATCACCTGAATTCATATAGATTGTTCCATTAATATTTTTTATAGCCGGCTGATGAATATGTCCGCAAATAATGCCATCACATTTTTTAATTTTAGCAAGACAAATGATTTCATTTTCAAACTCAGAGATATAGGAGACTGCTTTCTTTACCTTCCCCTTAACTGCCTGAGATAAGGAATAGTATGGCAAGCCTCTTTTCATGCGATAGCTATTATAGCGCTGATTGAGCCATAACAGAAAGGTATAACCAATATCGCCAAGCTTAGCAATCCACTTAAGGTTAGTAGTTACTGAATCAAAAACATCACCATGAACAACATAAAATCTTTTATCACCGGAAGTGATGATGTAATCTTTTTGAACAGAGATATTACCAAATCTGAAAGGGATAATGTTATCCAGAAAGTCGTCATGATTTCCCCTGAGGTATATGACTTTTGTGTCATACTTTTCGATAGCTCTAAGTATCCTTTTAAAGAATTTGGTATGATGTTTTTTCCATGCTCCAAACTTTTTCAGTTGCCATCCATCAATAATATCACCGTTGAGAATGAGTTCATCACAGGAATTATATTTTAGAAAAGAGGTAACCTCTTTAGCCTTGGACCCTGAAGTTCCAAGGTGTATATCCGAAATTACGATGGTTCTGTAATGCATAACCACTGTTGTTTATTTGAATAACAATAAGGACAAGGAAAAGCATGTTAAGAAAAGACTATAATATCATTAAGTTTGGGTAAACTCTATTCACTGCTCTCAAACTTGTAGCCAATACCCTTAATGGTGTTAATGTAATTTTCGCCAATTTTCTCTCTTATCTTCCTGATATGGACATCAATTGTTCTGGAGACTACAAAAATGTCATCTCCCCAGATTTTCTTAAGCAGATCATCTCTGTTAAAAACTTTATTGGGGTGAGAACACAGAAAGAAAAGAAGCTCAAACTCTTTTTTAGTCAGTGCAACCTTCTCATTGTTTTTCAGGACTGTATAACTTTCTTTATTGATTGTTATGTCTTTAAATGAAACAATTTTCCCACTTTTTTCTTCTATTAATCCCCTTTTGAAAATTGCTGAAATCCTACTTAATAGCGCTCTAGGCTTGATAGGTTTTGTAATAAAATCATTACCACCTACTTCAAAAGCAGCAACTTCAGAATATTCTTCCGAGCGGGCTGTTAAGAAAATAATGTGCGTGTTCTCTGTACCCTCCATAGCCCTGATTTGTCTGCATGTCTCAATTCCATCAATTGTGGGCATCATTATATCTAATAAGATCATGTCAGGAGCAAAGGATTTAACACAATTTATCGCATCCTTACCATTGCTGGCAGATTTAGTCAGATAGCCTTCTTTCCTGAGGTTGTAATCCAATATTTCGACAATGGCGGGCTCATCGTCTACTATAAGTATTTTGTATTTTTTGCTTTCGTTCATGCCTCTTTTCTGGATGGCATGGTAAAAATAAATACAGGATGTTCCCTTAATATTACTGAAGTATTAAGGAATTGTTAACTGGTCTCTTTTGTGTTTATTTATGAGCCAATTCATTCAGCTTAATATTAATTCAATACCATAACCCTTGCGAAATATTTTTTATTTGCAGTCAACACTTGCACATAATATTCACCTGAAGCAAGGCTTAATTCGGCGAGGTTAAGCTTAATAGATTTTCCACACAAAAGAGCCATGTTCTTCCTGAAGATGATCCGATTTCTCTCATCATATAAAGTTACTGTAACTATTCCATTTAAATATCCTTTAAATCTCATCTGAATTTTATCTGAACTAGGATTTGGAATAGCAACCATTTCTCCGGCAAAAGAGCTTTCTTTAACAAACACAGGATCATCTTCAATCTGAAAGATTTCTATTGCATTTACCTGAGGGTTTCCTTTTTGTCTAAAAAAATTTATATTTAAAATCTTATCATCTACTTCGACTACACAAGTTTTTTTCATAGCCCTCATACCTGCCTCCGCATAAATGTCAAAATTTTCAAGCGCCATTAAATTTTCTACTTTAACATGAAAAATTTGCTGGTCTGGTCCCGTTACTTCTCCATTGACCTTTTGAGCAAAATAAAGATTTACTTTATACTTTCCGTTCTGAGGAACTGGAAATTTCATGATCAAGGATTTATTTTCTAGTAAGCTAAGTCTATTGTCTCCAAAAAGTAAATCCGGTGCACCGGTTGGATTTTCACCGGTCCACATATTACTTCCAGTTGTATAATTCGCACTGTTTGCATCAAGATAAGGGGCCGGAGCTTCCTGCATATCTGCAGCCCATTCCATTGGAAGATCTTTAACAACCGGTCCTCCTGAATTAACCCTGTAAAGCATTTTATTTACCAGAATCGTAATATATATTGTGTCGCTGCCACCATAACTATCAGAAGCTATTATATACACATTCTCAAATACTCCTGTCTCCATCAACGGTGTAAGAGAAACAGATGCGTTACCTCCTCCAGTATAGGTAAGTTTGGCAAAGGCAGGCAGATTTGCCCCGACTATGGATACAGTTTCTTCATCGCAAAACGTCATTGATGTATCCAGCGTCTCTCCCTGATCAACTTTCAGCAACATGTACTTTTCACTTACAAATGGGTTTTCTTCCAAGGATATACCTCCGATACCAGCCATGGAAGAATAACTTCCAAAGAAACAGACAAGTATCAATACTAAAAATTTAGTTAAAAGATTTGTATCCATAGTATTCTATCCAAAGTATTCAAGGACTAATAGAAGAACCTGATGAAAATGAATTTTGTTAGAAGCGACTGTTTAAGTCTTAAAGGACAAGGATTTGATAAGAAAACTAATGAAATTGAAAAATTGAAAAGGGGTAGATAATTAAGTAGAGAGGGGCTAAAAAAAATAATTTTATATGCTATCTACAAAGAATTAAACCAACAGGCTTTCACCGTTATAGTTTCAAAATCTGTTCATATCTAAAACAACAGTTTATATGATCGTTAACTAGTCCTGCAGCCTGCATGTACGCATAACAAATAGTAGATCCAACGAAAGTGAACCCTCTCTTTTTTAACGCTTTGCTCATTGCATCACTTTCTTTGCTAGTAGCTGGCACCTCACTAATACTCTTTCTACTATTGACGATCGTTTTATCTCCTACAAAGCTCCATATATATTTATCAAAGGAACCAAACTCCTTTTGAATTTCAAGGAAGGCTTTGGCATTTTTAACAGTTCCAAAAACTTTGAGTCGGTTACGAATAATAGAAGGGTCCGATAAAAGCTTTTCAAGTTGAGCATCTGTCATTTTCGCAACTTTATTTACATCAAAGTCCGCAAAAGCTTTCCGGAATGCCTCTCGCTTATAAAGGACTGTTTTCCAGCTCAATCCTGCCTGAAATGTATCCAAAACAAGAAACTCAAAATGTTTCTGATCATCATGAACAGGCACTCCCCATTCCTCATCATGGTATGCAACCATTAATGGATCATTTTTCGTCCATCCGCATCGGTTTTTCATATTCCAAAGTTTCAACAATTAATTAATTACTTATGACCTCCACAGCATTTTAAAGGCCAGAAAAGCACTATGGTAAACTTATGATTATATACCTGAAAAAAGGTAAGTTGCATACCCTAACTTACAATTATGTATGCTAAAATTACTGGTGAAGATTCTTAAATACAATTACTTCCTTGAAATAATGATCTTTTAATTTTACTTTAGCTCTTTGATCTATTACATTTTATCATTAATTTCAATAGATTTTTTTGAATATTTAATAGGGAAAATATTTCAGGAAATCAATCACCCAGAACTGGGCAATGAATTATAATCTTTCTTAAGATCAGTTAAAAATTACATAACCTCTGAACAGCTAAGAGGGCAAGGTATTTAAATCTGAAACAAAACCTTGACAATTGGATATTAACAGAAGTATTTTTTATATCCATTGAGATTAAAATAAATGGATAATTTATAATAAAAGGCTATTACTAAATAGAGGATTTAAAAATCAGGTTTATGATGCATGCTTTATATTATTTCTTACTTTTCGCGAGTAGTCTCATTACATTCTTTCTGCTTTTTCCGTTTCTAACAGTTCTTGTTTCACTGTTAGTTAGAGAAAAAAAATTTCAGAAAAGCTCTGAGCAAAAGGATTTCGGCATTATCATAACTGCTTATAAAAATTTACTGATCACACGTCCACTTATAGAATCAATACTTGAACAGGGATATGACACTTTCCAAATATACCTTATTGCAGATGATTGTTCTGCAGAGCAGATATTAACCATTCCTGAAAACCCTAAACTCAAAATCTGTCTTCCGCCTAAAAAGCTTGGGTCTAAAGTCCGTTCCCTTATTTTTGGAATGAGCCAGACCATCAGAAATCATGATGCCATAATAGTTATGGATGCAGATAACCTTATGCATCCTGATTTTCTTACTGTTGCCAACAATTATATGGGTGCAGGATATACTGCTATTCAGGGAAAAAGGGTTGCTAAAAACCTGGATTCTACTACTGCCTGTCTGGATGCAACAGGCGAACTATATTTTAACTACACTCAAAAGCTTGTACCCTGGATATTAAACTCTTCTGCAAATATTGCTGGCTCCGGGATGGTAATCGAAACCGAACTCTTTAAGAAATACCTCTCCTCTCCGAGAATTCGTGAAAACAGTGAAGGTCTCATTATTGCGGAGGATAAAATTCTTCAAAATTTTCTGGTAGGGAATAACATTCAGATAGCATTTGCAAAAGATGCCCTTGTTTATGATGAAAAAATATCCAAATCAGATCAATTGGTAAGACAAAGATCCAGATGGCTTAGATCATATTTTGAAAACACCCAATATTCTCTTCAATTGATTCTATCCGGAATAGAAAGATTCTCTTTCAATAAATTCTTTTTCGGCATTATGACATTATCTCCGCCGCTTTTTATTCTTATTTTCTCCTGTGCAATTCTATTTGTCATAAATCTTTTATTGTTCCCTCCACTTTCAATTATGATGTTTTCAGGGGGGGGTATCTTTGTTTTGAATTTTTTATGGGTACTTTACCTGGGAAATGCGCCTAAAGCGATATGGTCAAATCTTTATGGCATACCGGCATTTATAACCTATCAGGTTCTGGCACTTTTCACCATGAAAAAAGCTGGCAAGGACTTTCTAGTTACCGAACAGGTAAAAATGGTTTCCCTTAAAGAATTAGAGGTCGAAAGAGAGAAAAATCCGGTTCAACAGGAATAAAAAAATTCAGAGAATAGAATCTTCCTGAATTTGTTAAATTCGTCCAGTAGGGCATCATTGATAAAGGGCCTGTTGCAACAAGGACAATTTTATGATTTTTGACTTCAGACTTAAGGTATTTTATACAGTTTCTCAAAAACTAAGCTTTACTAAAGCCGCTCAGGAGCTTTTCATTTCACAGCCCGCCGTTACTAAGCATATCAAAGAACTGGAAGAACAAACCGGGTTGGCGCTTTTTAAAAGGCATGGGAACAATATTACCTTAACTCCTGCAGGACAGGTATTATTAAAACATGCCCAACAAATTTTCAAGGTTTATGCAGCACTTGAAAATGATCTTTCCCAACTTCAAAATCCGGAAAGCGGAACAATAAGAATAGGAGCCAGTACTACACTTGCACAATATGTTTTACCAAAAATATTGGCACTCTTCAAGGCTGCGCATCCTTCCATTCAGCTTCATTTTGTAAGTGGTAACAGTGAATTTATTGAGCAACAGATAATCTCAGAACAAATAGATGTTGCTATTGTGGAAGGTATTTCTCATCATCCTCAAATTGCCTATGAGGCATTTGCGAAAGACGAAATTGTTTTGGTCGCTCATGCGAAAAGCAAAATAGGGCAACGGGGAGAATTAAAGCCAACTCAATTAACAACATTGCCACTTATACTCAGAGAGCAAGGTTCCGGAACCCTGGATGTAATTTTAAAAGCTTTGGATAAAGATAAAATAACGCTGAAAGATCTTAAAATAGAACTTCAGCTTGAAAGCACAGAAGCAATTAAACATTATCTTCTATACTCTGAATCTGCAGCATTTATTTCTATTCATGCAATAGGAAATGAGCTTAAAAACAAAGAACTCGTTATTCTGGAAGTTAAAGGGCTAGACATTTACAGGACTTTCCAATTTATACACCTTCATGGAAAAACGTCCAGACTTACAGACCTTTTTAAAAGATTTTGCAATAGCCATTATAACTTTTAGTTATCCCATATAAGTTTTTTTGATTGGTAAATTATCTAGGAATCATTCAATTTTGTTTCATAAACAAGGAGGAAAAATGGCTATTTTAATTACTGAAGAATGCATTAACTGTGGGGCTTGCGAGCCCGAATGTCCCAATACTGCGATTTATGAAAACGGTGCGGAATGGAATTATTCAAAAGGCACAAGTCTTACGGAAATTGAACTTGAAGATGGGGCTCATATTGATGCGAGTTTAATGAATGAGCCTATTTCAAATGATTTCTTCTATATAGTGCCTAATAAATGTACAGAATGTACAGGTTTTCACGAAGAGCCTCAATGCGCTGCAGTTTGTCCTGTAGACTGTTGTGTGCCTGACCCTGATTTTCAGGAAACTCAGGAAATATTACTAGCCAAAAAAGCCTGGCTGCATAACGAAAATTAAGCTGCTCCAATATAGTCCGTGGTTGCATATGCAATTGCGGACTTCCTTTTAATTCCAGTTAAGTTGCGCTCTTGAATTCCAATATGTCCTGGGCTCTTCCTTGAAACTTTCTAAAATTGCAATATCCTTGTCATCCAGCACAATTTTTAATGATTCTACATTCGATTTCAATTGTTCCTCAGTCGATGCCCCACTAAGGACTACATTAGCCCAATCCTGATTTAATACATATGCCATAGATAAGGAATCAATTCCGCACCTATATTTAACAGCCAGCTTATCTAATATTTCCTTTTTATTTTTAAAAGATAAGTCCACATTTCGATTGGTCAGTCTACCATTAGCCAGCACTTCCTTTACAATGATTCCACAACCATTGGCTGAAGCTTTTTTCAGAACATCTGTTGAAGATTGCTCAAGCAAGTTCCACGTTACCTGAACTGACTGAAAAAGCCTGCCTCCGCCACTTTGAATATTCAACGCTTTATCCAGCGTCTCACCCTGACCAGTACCACTCAGTGAAAGGCCGATTATTACCCCTGATTCCTTTAACTGCCACAACTTCTCAAGAACTTCTTTATTATCAAGAACTCCACTGTCTAATGTGGCCGAATGAATATGATAGACTGATAGATAATCTCCTAATAGCTTTTTAGATTCAGGATACTGACGAGTAAGCACATCAACAGAATGTTCTTTCACTTCATGCTTTTCAGCATTAACTTTCCAATCAGCCGTATATGTATAACCCCATTTGGAACCAACAATAAAATCCTTCCTTTCCCTGTTTCCTTCTATCCAATGAGACAAAAATTCTTCTCCTCTGCCATAACTCCTTGCCACATCAAAGTACCTGATTCCAAGTCTATAAGCGAAATCCAGCATTTTTACTGTCTGTGATTGCATCGCTTTAATATCATAATCAAAGTTAAGATCCTTCCCATGTCCGATATTGATATAACCCGGCCTTCCTAATGCAGCAAGCCCGAGACCTATGCGAGATACCATTAACCTCGTTGAGCCAAATCTTATTAAGTCCATTTTCACAAAAATAACTAAAGAAGTTTTTATCTCTTCACATGGCTTTTTAAAAGGATAAAAAAATGGACGCTAAAACCTTAAAATTCTAATTTTTCTTTACAGGATCATAATGCCTAATATTTTTTTTCAAAATAATTTTATATGGTTCAATGTAGATTTTATCCATCTTCGCTTCCGGTTTATCTAGTCTTCAAAACCGCAAACCCAGATAAAAAAAGAAGTGTCTTACGTCTTCCAACTACCTGATGCAAACTTTAATTTACAATTTCCGGTATCCCCATCGTTGCCTTAACATTATCAACTTCTTTAATCTTGAGAAAAGGTTTAATTATATTTATAGTAACATTCTGTTTTCTTGCTATTTGTGCACTTCTTTGGAAAGAATATTTTAGATACAGCCTTCCAACAAGTGTCCCATCCAACTATAAATTTGTAAATGCAGGGCTTTATACCTCTTTATTCAAAGAATATAAAGATCCAATACTCCTTCATTTTTTCAATCCTAAATGCCCATGTTCGAAATTTAACTCATCATATATTCAATCTCTGCATAGGAGATACAAAGATCGTATAACCTTTTTTGCTGTTGTTGAACAAGCCCATATAAAAGATTATAAGGACCAATTCGACTTCAAACTCATTACAGATGACGGCTCCATTGCAGATACCTTTGGAGTCTATGCTACTCCACAAGCTGTAATCCTTAAAGACGGTAAATTAATATACCGGGGGAATTATAATAAGGCACGTTTTTGCACTGACAAAGACACTTATTTTCCAGAAATCATACTAGACTCTTTATTAAACAACAAGCAATTGCCCAATATGCCTTCGGCAGCGTCTCAAGCATATGGATGCAATCTTAACTCAGATCTTAATTTCATTACTACTCCATGATTACTTCTAGTAAAAACTCTGCAGAACTTGTGAATATCAAACCTCAATTTCTCAGTTATTCTCTTATTTCTTTATTTATACTTGGACTTGCTCTTTCATTTGTATACGATACATTTCTGATTGCCATTATAGTAGGATCTTTGAATCTTATCATGTATTTCTCAACTTTGACTCTGGCTCCAGACAAATTATGGTATCAGTATGTTGGAAGTTTATCTTTGGGAATTTTTATGGCCCAGTTTATATATCAGATGCATGGTATGATTGAAATGCATTTCTTCGCATTTATTGGATCAATCATTCTTATATACTATAGGAACTGGAAGAATCAAATACCCTTGGCGATTTTAGTCATAGTTCATCATGCCCTTTTCGGATACCTGCAGTATACTGGCATGAAAGAAGTTTACTTTACCACCGCAGACTACATGCCTTTAACCACCTTTATTATCCATGCATCACTTGCTGCAATCATTTTTTTTCTATGCGGATATTGGAGTTACGAATTTGAGACATCTGCGAAAATCAGTCTTGCTTCTAATGCAAAACTTACAAGGCAGCTAGAAATTATAAATAAAGGAATCGAATTTGCTGAAAACATTGCAAACGGCAACCTGGAAAAGGAATTTAAAGCTGAAGAAGAAGACAAGCTAGGATTGGCGCTGATAAGGATGCATAAATACATATCCGAAGCAACCCAAAAGACCGAAAATGAAAACTTTGTAAATATTGGTATTGCCAAAATATCCGAGTTAATAAGAGCTAATGACAAAAAATTAGATGACTTGTCTGATAAAGCAATTTCATTTCTTACAAAATATATTGGGGCCAATCAAGGATCACTTTTTATATTAAACGATTATGAAAACGATAAGTATCTTGAATTGATGGGCTGTTATGCTTACGGACAGAAAAAATATATTAAAACTTCAATACTTCCAGGAGAAGGTTTAGCTGGTCAATGTTACCTTGAAAAAGACCTTATCATTCTATCTGATGTACCAAAGGACTATATCCGGATTACCTCTGGCCTTGGGGAAGCTTTGCCAAGATTTGTTGTTATCTGCCCTCTTATGGTAAATGATACGGTTTATGGTGTAATGGAATTTGCCTGTTTCGAAAAAATAGAAAGTCATAAAATCGAGTTATTGAAAAAGGTCGGTGAAAGTCTGGCCGCTTCTATCACTTCTTTGAGGACTAATCTTCAAACCCAAAAGCTGCTTCACGAGACCCAGGTCCAGACTGAATCTATGCGTGAACAGGAAGAGGAGCTGAGACAAAATCTGGAAGAACTCAATGCTTCTCAGGAAGAACTTTCCCGAATTGTATCTATATCCGAAAATCAGAGAGTAGAAATGGAAATCCGAGAAAAGGTTTTTAGTCTTACAACTATCCTTTCAGAATCAGATCTATACGGTAACATTACTTTGGCAAACGAAAAGCTTTGCGAAGTATCCAAGTATTCAGCGGAGGAACTTATTGGCAAACCTCATAAAACATTCCGACACCCTGATATGCCACCAGAGCTTTTCAAAATCTTCTGGTCAACTATTAAAAGGGGAGAAACATTTCATGGCATCATTAAAAATAAAGCAAAAGACGGAAGTCATTATTGGGTAGATGCTCATATCGTTCCCGTCTTTGATGAAAATGGTAATCTCAAAAAGTATATAGGAGCAAGATACCATATTACCAGTGATGAATTTGCTGAAAAGATGTATAACCTGCAAGCTCAAAGATTAGGACTTCCTTTAATTACAGACTCTCAATACATTTAATAACGTCCACTTTCAATTTACAGATCTTCATAACAAAGAAGAAAGTAGCTTTTCATTTTGAAAATATGCAAATTAGAGCTAGCAATAGTTTTTGCATTCAGATGAAAGGTAATACAAACAGTAGTGACCCTTTAAAAAATTTCAGAAACTTCCTGACTTTTGTTGCACCAGGTCCTGAAGAAGAAACGGAGACTTTTTTAAAGCTTTTAAAACCTGTCAGAATATACAAAGGCGAATATTTCATATCTGAAGGACAAATACCAAGAAAGTTTGCATTCATTAATAAAGGCCTTTTCAGATATCTTTATATTGATAAAACTGGAAAAGAGTTTACCAAAAACTTTTTAACAGAAGGGAAATTTATTGTTTCCTATTCAGCAATGATTGCTCAAAAGACTTCCTTATTATACATAGAAGCGCTTGAAGACAGTGACATTCTTGAAATTGACTATAACCAATGGCTTGAGGTAAAAAAAAGACATGAATGCTGGAGTGTGCTTTTAATTGCAATGCTGGAACATGCATTCTCCGTAAAAGAAAAAAGAGAACGAGACCTGCTTTTGCTTGATGCCAGAGAAAGGTACATAGACTTTCTCAATGAATTTCCAACACTGGAAAGCCGCGTAAAGCAACATATGATAGCCTCCTACCTAGGAATATCTCCAATATCTTTAAGCAGAATAAGAAAAAATGAAAATCATTAACTTAGGTTAATTTTTTATCAAATATTTTTCCTGTTTTTGCATTCAAAACTAGTAATTGAAAAATGCAAAAAGGAGATATTGTACTAATAACTGGCGGCAGCTCCGGGGTAGGGCTTCAGCTAGCAAAAGATCTTAGTCAAAGAGGTTGCAAAGTCCTCATTTGCGGTCGCTCTTTAGAAAAACTTCAACAGGCACAAAAAGAAATTCCTGGAATAGACATTTTCCAATGTGATCTTTCAAAAATAAAAGATTGTAATGATCTATGTAATCGGATTACTGGAAAATATCCTGGCCTTAATATTCTAATTAACAATGCAGCGGTTGTCAATAAAATAGACTTCAGGACGGATGAGTCGGCTATACCCAAAGCTGTCGAAGAATTTAACACCAATATAATGGCTCCGATAAGGCTAATCAAAGTACTTTTACCAGTAATCGAGAGCAATAAGCGGCCTCAAATTATTAATATATCTACAGGACTGATATATGCCCCTAGAGAAATATATCCTTTTTACAATGCGACCAAAGCTGCCTTACATTCCTTTACCCAGGTTTTAAGAATGCAATTAAGAAAATCATCGCCTGTTAAAATTACTGAGGTAATATTACCAGTTGTAGATACCCCATGGCACAAAGGCAATCCACCTAAAATGGCTATGCCTGTTGATAAAGCAGTTTCTGAAATATTATCCAAACTTGAAAAGGGACAAACGGAAATAAGAATAGGTAAAGTTGAACTACTCCATTGGCTTTCGAGAATTGCCCCAGAGCTTGCGATCAAAATGCTGAACAGAGCTACCAGCTTAAAATAAAAAAAGGGAAGATGTTACCTTCCCTTTTTTACAAGTTTTATGAACCAAGCTCATTGACAGCAAGCCATGCCATCAAACCGGAACCAGTTTCCAGAGCGGATTCTTCTATATCAAAAGTAGGAGTATGCACTCCAGAAATTATTCCTTTAGCTTCATTCCGAACACCCAATCTATAAAAACAAGCATCTATCTGCTGAGTATAGTAAGCAAAATCTTCAGATGCCATCCATAAATCAAGATCGACAACATTCTCTTCACCAAGAAAATCTGTAGCAAAAGATTTAAGTCTGCCCGTCAATTCCGGCTCATTTCTTAAATAAGGATAACCATTAAGGACAGTAAATTCGCACTCCCCTCCCATTCCTTCCGCGATACACTCTGCCATTTTTTTCATTTTGGTATGGGCATCTTTTCTCCATTTCTCATCCAGCGTCCTGAATGTACCTTCAATCTTCACCTCATTTGGAACAACATTGGTTGCGCCATTGGCAATAAATTTACCAAAGGAAAGAACACAAGGTAGTTTAGGATCACAATTTCTGCTGACAATTTGCTGTAATGCAATGATGATATGCGAAGCAATAAGAATCGGATCGATGTTTTTATCAGGCATAGCAGCATGACCACCTTTTCCTTTTACAGTTACATAAATCTCATCAGCACTTGCCATATACATACCAGAGCGGAAGCCAACTTTTCCTGCCGGTATCGAAGGCATTACATGTTGACCAATAATGTTTACCGGTGCAGGATTTTGCAATACTCCAGCTTTAATCATCAAAGAAGCTCCACCAGGTATTTTTTCTTCACCAGGTTGGAAAACCAGTTTTATAGTACCCTCGAATGAATCCCTTACCTCTTGTAATATTCTTGCAGAACCGAGCAAGGAGGACGTATGTACATCGTGGCCGCAAGCATGCATTACCCCTACATTCTTCGATTTATACGGAACCTCGTTTGCTTCTACAATAGGAAGCGCATCCATGTCTGCTCTCAGAGCGATAATCTTTTTCTCTGGATTTCTTCCTTTTATAAGCCCGACAACTCCTGTATCCGCAACGCCTTCCTGAGTTTCAATTCCAAAACTTCTGAGCTTTTCGGCAACATACTTACATGTATTAAACTCCTCAAAAGACAATTCTGGGTTAGCATGCAAATATCGTCGATCGTTTATAGTATCTCCTGCATACATTGCAGCCAGCTCTTTTATTCTTGGAACAAGACTACTCATAAAAATTTACTCTTTGACAATAATGTTAATCTGATCAGGCACAATTTTAGCTTCCGGGAATTCCTCTTTCAACTTTACATAAAGATTGTTTGCCTCTATTCTGTTAAAACAATCACCTACCTTTACTCTGAAAGTAGGTTGTTTATATTGTGCATATATATCTGCATCCGGAAGTATCTTATAAATACGCTCTCTTACCTTTCTTGATTCCTCGCTACTGTTACCAGAATAAACAAGAATTCTGTATCCCTGAGCATTCTTTATACCCCTATTTCTTGCTGCAACAGAATCGACGCGGGCATCTGCAGTTTGAGCCGCATTGGAAGGAGTACTGCTATTTCCTCCATTTGCAGGAGGTGTATTTTTGGAATCCTTAGAAGAAGGCTTTGGTGCTGAATCTGCATCATACTTTGGCCTGAAAGAAGTCAGATCCTCCTTGAACATACCTTTGGTCGTATCCTGCTTCATCTGAGTTTGACCTTTGGCACAACTCATCAGAACAAATACAACACTAAGCAAGCCAAGACGGCTGATAAGTTTTTTAGTCTTCATCAATGATAACACATTTATTGTTGTTGATATCATCTTCAACAGTTTTAAATTTCACATCCTTCTTAATGCTACCGTCATTATACTGAACAGACACTCTATCGTTACGCCCCGCTACTTTTTCCGATTTTACAGGTAAAACTTTAGGCTGCGCAGGCTCCGACACTGCAGCTGACTGTCCATTTCCTGAAAGAACGCTTCTTGCTTCATCTTTATTTTCCTTCAGGTTCTGAACAGGTCTAGGATGTCTTGCTTCCTGAACCTCCTCTGCCTCTCTCACTGGCAAATCAGCTTTGTAAAGGAATGACACTGTATCTTCATTTACTTTGCCAAGGAAACCTTTGAACATCTGGAATGCTTCAAATTTGTACACGAGCAAAGGATCTTTCTGCTCAAATACTGCATTCTGAACAGATTGCTTCAGATCGTCCATATCTCTTAAGTGCTCTTTCCAAGCCATATCTATAAAGGCAAGTGAAGCATATTTCTCAACAGAAGTAATCAACTCTCTTGAGTTTGGAGCAACCAACTTTTTCAGATCACCGGATACATTGATACTTCTTCTGCCATCAGTAAATGGAATACCGACAGAGGTAACTTCTCTTCCTTTTGTAGCTTCAATTTCCTTAAATATAGGTAATGTTTTTCCAACAAGATTCTGAGCCTTATCAGTATAGAATTTCAATGCTTCTTTATACAATCTATCTGTTAAGACATCTGTTTTAAGCTTGCTAAAGTCATCCTGAGAGATGCTTGAGGCGAAGCCGAAGGTGCTATGAATATTAAGTTTAAAGTCTTCGTAATTTTCAACTGCCTTGCCATTTGTTACGATATTCTCGGAAAGGTCATAAATCATAGTCAGGATGTCAAGCTCCAAACGTTCTCCAAATAAAGCATTCCTCCTCCTTGTGTAAATCACTTCTCTTTGAGAGTTCATTACGTTATCATATTCAAGAAGTCTTTTTCTGACACCGAAGTTATTTTCTTCAACTTTTTTCTGAGCTCTTTCAATAGACTTGGTAATCATTGAATGCTGAATAACTTCACCTTCTTCAAGACCAAGACGATCCATGAATTTCGCTATTCTATCCGAACCAAAGAGACGCATCAGGTTATCTTCAAGACTTACAAAGAACTGCGAAGACCCCGGATCACCCTGACGACCGGAACGGCCGCGAAGCTGTCTATCCACACGACGGGATTCATGTCTTTCAGTTCCAATAATTGCCAAACCTCCAGCATTTTTAGATTCCACAGTAAGCTTAATATCCGTACCACGACCAGCCATGTTAGTTGCGATGGTAACAGTGGAAGCTTTACCAGCCTCTGCAACAATCTCAGCTTCTTTTTGGTGGTATTTAGCATTCAATACCTGATGTTTGATGTTGCGAAGCTTAAGCATCCTGCTCAACAATTCGGAAATCTCAACAGATGTCGTACCAACAAGAACAGGACGACCCTGCTTTGTCAACTCACTGATTTCATCAGCAACGGCATTAAACTTTTCTCTTACCGTTTTATATACTTTATCTTCTCTGTCGTCTCTGACAATTCCTCTGTTTGTAGGAATGACAACCACATCAAGTTTATAAATCTCCCAAAACTCACCAGCTTCAGTTTCTGCAGTACCAGTCATACCTGCAAGCTTATGATACATTCTGAAATAGTTCTGAAGCGTGATGGTAGCATAGGTTTGAGTAGCCTCCTCTACTTTCACATTTTCTTTTGCCTCAAGAGCCTGGTGAAGACCATCCGAATATCGTCTTCCTTCCATCACACGACCAGTTTGCTCATCCACGATCTTAACCTTATTTTCAACGATGATATAATCTACATCCTTTTCAAATAAAGCATAAGCTTTTAGCAATTGCTGAATGGTATGAACACGCTGAGATTTGTCTGAATACTCTTTTAACAATGTCTCTTTCTGGGTAATTCTTACTTCTTCAGGCAGAGTCTTGTTGCTTTCTATTGCATCAAGCCCAGTAGCAATATCAGGAAGGATAAACAAGTTAGGATCCTCACCTTCGCCAGTGATAAAATCAATACCCTTTTCAGTAAGCTCAATGTTGTTATGTTTTTCATCAATCGTGAAATACAAAGGTTCATCTGCCTCGGGCATTAATTTGCCATTTTCCTGCAGGTAGTAGCTTTCTGTTTTCTGCAGGATGGTTTTAATACCCATTTCGCTGAGGTATTTAATTAAAGGCTTAGCCTTAGGAAGACCTCTGTAAGCTCTGAAAAGAGCTAGTCCACCCGCTTTCTCATCACCTTCTGCAATTTTCTTTTTCGCCTCGACCAGGTAATTGTTAACAATTTTCTTTTGCGCTTCAACTATCTTATAAACGCGAGGTTTTAGTTCATAAAATTCATGTTCATCTCCTCTTGGAACAGGACCGGAAATGATCAATGGTGTTCTTGCATCGTCAATTAACACAGAGTCGACCTCATCGACCATGGCATAAAAATGCTCTCTTTGCACAAGATCTTCGGTATCTCTGGCCATATTATCTCTCAGATAATCGAAGCCAAACTCATTGTTAGTACCAAATGTAATATCAGCACGATATGCCGCAGCGCGCTCTTCGGAATTTGCCTCGTGCTTATCTATACAATCTACAGAAAGCCCATGAAATTCATAAAGAGGCCCCATCCATTCAGAGTCCCTTTTAGCAAGATAATCGTTAACCGTAACTATGTGAACACCCTTTCCAGCAAGTGCATTAAGGTATGCAGGGAAAGTAGCAACAAGAGTTTTACCCTCACCAGTAGCCATCTCTGCAATTTTACCCTGGTGTAGCACAACTCCACCAATGATCTGAACATCATAATGGAGCATTTCCCAGGTAATTTCAACACCGGCAGCAACCCATTTATTTTTCCAATGAGCCTTATTCCCAACAATTTCCACACCTTTTCTTTTCGCAGCAATTGCCTTATCCATTTCGCTGGCTTCTACAACGATTTCCCCATTTTCTTTCCATCTTCTTGCCGTTTCTTTAACCACAGCAAAAGCAGTAGGAAGAATTTTCAGCAGCACAGCTTCAAGATCTTTGTTTCTCTGCTTCCCAAGCTTGTCTATTTCGCCAAAGGTTTTCTCCTTTTCATTAATATCGAGATCCGGATTATCAGCGACTTGTTTATGAAGTGCAGCAATCTGATCATCCACAGATTTCAAATCACTTGCAATGATCGCTTTAAGTTCTGCAGTTTTAGCTCTTAACTGATCGTCCGAAATCGATTTTAACTTCGCATATTCGTCATTTACCAACTGCACGTATGGTCCCAGCTCCTTCAAGTCCCTCTCCGATTTGGTACCGAAAATTTTTGTTATTCCTTTGGCTATTAATTCAAACATTGAGATAAATATTTAGAATGCTAAATTTAAGATTTTAATACAACAACTGATAGTTACTCTGTATTAGATTTTTATTATGCCTTCAAAAACCTGTTTTGCGGGACCAATGAGGTATATATCTTTATAACCTTTATCAGCTTTTTGGAAAGAAATACTTAGGTCTCCGCCGAGTGTAGTCACAGGAACGGGACTTTTCATTCCCTGCAAAGATGCCACCAGTGCTGAGGCGGTAACACCTGTTCCACAGGAATAAGTTTCATCTTCGACTCCACGCTCATAAGTTCTTACCCATAACCTGTCGCCGTCTTTTTCTATAAAATTTACGTTCGTCCCTTCTTTTCTGAAACGCTCGTTATTTCTCACTTTATACCCTTCGTCGTACACCGCAAACTCTTTGATCTTTTGCACATATTGTACATAATGAGGACTTCCTGTATTTAAAAAATAAAATCCATTCCCTTCCTCCACTGCATCCACATCAATCATTTTAAGATGAACCAGTCCATCTTTAATGTAAGCGTCATGCGGACCGTCAATAGCCAGGAAAGAGGTTTCACTACCAATCACCCCCATATCACTGGCAAACTGAACAATACACCTTCCGCCGTTACCACACATAGAACTTTGATTCCCGTCAGAATTAAAATAAACCATCTGAAAATCATAATCAGGGTGCTCTTCAAGGAGAATAAACCCATCTCCACCAACACCAAATCTCCTGTCACATAGAAACTTAACAAGATCAGTATTTGCAGTATCAAAGAATTTCTTACGATTATCAACCATGATGAAATCGTTTCCTGTTCCCTGATATTTAAAGAATTTTAAATTCATAAAAAATTATAAACATATCTACCGGCACAAATATAGGTATTAACAAGGTAGAATACTGTAAAGTTTATCCGGGATTAAGCATTAAAAAATGTAAATGTTAATATACTCATCAGAAATTAATCATCAACAATGGATTTAAACAATAACATGATTATTAAATGGCTTACCCATATTTTGAGTTTAAAGCAAAAAAGCCGGCTCTTAGAGACCGGCTTTTAATTTTTTTCAGAGGAAGACTATGCTTTAGCTTTTGGAGCTTTAGCTGCTTTTGGAGCAGCAGGAGCAGAAGTTTTTGCTTTATCTTCAAATTTTTTATCCTCTTTGATTCTTGCAGCTTTACCTTCTTTGTCTCTCAGATAGAATAATCTTGCTCTTCTTACAGAACCTTTTCTTACTAATTCTACCTTTTCTACTGAAGGGGAAAGTATTGGGAAAATTCTTTCTACAGCAACTCCACTAGAAATTTTTCTTACAGTAAATGTTTCACCGTTAGTGTTAACATTTTTCCTTTGAATTACTGTTCCTTGGAATAGCTGAATTCTTTCTTTATTTCCTTCGGTTATTTTAACGTGGACAGTGATAGTATCACCAGCGTTGAAAGCAGGAAGAGCAGTTCTCTTCTCTTTTGATTCAGCTTCCACAAATTTTATTAAATCGCTCATAATAAATAGAGTCTAACGGTTTTTCAAAAACGGATTGCAAATATAATAGCTAATTATTGCAATTACAAATATTAAAAATATTTATTCACATTCACCTCAAAAAAAGCTCATCATTAACCTTCTTCTGAGAAATGTTTATTGTAAAGATCTGGCCTTCTGACTTTTGTTCTTTCAAGTGCTTGTTCAGTCCTCCACTTTTCGATTTCTGCTTCGTGTCCGCTGAGTAAAACATCTGGAACTTTCCAGCCTTTATATTCTGCCGGCCGAGTAAAAACGGGCGGAGCAAGAAGATCGTCCTGAAAAGAATCTGTCAGAGCTGAAGTTTCGTCAGAAAGCACTCCTGGAATCAACCTTATGATTGCATCCGAAACTACCGCCGCAGCCAGTTCACCCCCTGAAAGAACGTAATCACCAATGGTCCATTCATGTGTAATCAGATGTTGGCGGATTCTTTCATCTACGCCTTTGTAATGACCACATAGGAGGATGATATTTTTGAGAAGACTAAAAGAGTTAGCTTTTTTCTGGTCAAACTTTTCTCCGTCAGGAGTCATATAAACAACTGCGTCGTACTTCCTTTCAGCCTTAAGCTTCTGAATACACAAATCAATTGGTTCCGGCATTAAAACCATACCAGCTCCTCCTCCAAAAGCATAATCATCTACCTGCCTATGCTTAAATGGAGAAAAATCTCTCAGATCGTGCACATGAACTTCTACCAATTGTTTATCCTGAGCTCTTTTTAATATTGACTGAGCAAAAAAACTATCCAGAAGTTTAGGTAGACAAGTAATAATGTCAATCCTCATCATCAGGCTCTCCTTCCTCGGAAAGATAAACATCCATTAATCCGGCAGGCAGGTTAACATATACAACTTTCGTTTCCTGATCCGCACTAAGAATGATATCATCATGTAAAGGAATTAACACCTCCTGATTCTTATAATTCATCTCAAGGAGGTCATGACCGGGAAGTTCAAACACATTAGATATTACACCTAACTTTCCAAGGGTTTTATCTTCTACCTGATACCCGATAATGTCATGGTAGTAAAACTGTCCTTCTTCCAGTTCAGGAAGATTTTCAAGGGGCAGATAAAGAGAAGTATTGATTAGACCTTCAGCAGTTTTAAGATCGACATCTTCAAACTGGATAATAGCCATATTGTCTTTGACAATTCGGATGGAATCAATAAAAAAAGGAATCAGTTTTTGGTTTTTCTCCAAAAAAACTGATTCCAATTCTTCGTATTCGTAAGGATCATCAACGTCGAATTTTATTGCGACTTCACCCTTGACCCCATGCAGTCTGGTAATCTTTCCTAAAATATAACAGGATTCCAGATCCATTGCTTAAATACTTATTCAGCAGATTCTGCAGCTGGGGCTTCACCTTCTGCAGGAGCAGCAGGAGCAGCTTCAACAACTACAGCTTTTGCTTTGATTGCAGCTTTTCTAGCTTCGTTTACTTTAGATTCTGCATCAAGTTTAGCTTTTTTCTCAGCAGCTTTTTTCTTCTCAAGCTCGGTAGCAGCACCACTAACTTTAGATTCTTTGCTCTTCAACCATTCATTGAATTTCTTATCTGCCTGATCTTGAGTAATTGCACCCTTGTTAACACCGACTTGCAAGTGTTTTTTCAGCATAATCCCTTTATCAGAAAGCAGCGTTCTTGCTGTATCTGTAGGTTGAGCACCTGTTAAAACCCAATAAAGAGCTCTCTCTTCATCAAATTTAACAATTGCAGGGTGAGTATTTGGGTTGTAAGTACCCAATTTTTCAATGAAGCGACCATCACGTGGTGCTTTTGAATCAGCTACTACTATATCATATAGAGCAAGCTTTTTGCGTCCGCGACGCGCTAATCTGATTTTTACTGGCATAAAATAAGTTATTAGTTGAACTGATGGAACACGTCCATCTTAAAACCGAACCACAAAAGTATACTTTTTTTGCTAACGAGCCAAATTTTTTGAATTAAAGCTGAAAGCTGAAGGCGAAAAGCTTAAAGTAATATGAGTTAAAAGTCGAAAGTCTAAAGTTGAAAGTTAAAGAATTGCTTTGGTAATGATAGAAGATCCTGAAGTCCTGCTCTTAAAGGAAAGCATTTTACTTTAGAGCTTTTTTTACTTTAGACTTTTAACTTTCAACTTTATGCCTTCTGCTTTCTGCTTCTTCATTTATTTTTTAATTTCAAGATATTATAAAGTAAAAAGGAATAAAGAAAATTATGGAACTCTGTTTTGCGACCAACAACAAGGGCAAACTTGCTGAAATAAAGCATTTATTATCAAATCAATATACAATTCTCAGCCTACAGGATATTGGATGCTATGAAGAACTTGAAGAAACCCAACCAACCATTGAAGGAAATTCTTTACAAAAAGCATCTTATGTGTATGAAAAATATAAAATTAACTGCTTTGCAGATGATACGGGGCTGGAAGTAAATGCTTTAAATGGGGCTCCGGGAGTCATTTCTGCCAGATATGCAGGGCCAGACTGTTCTCCTGAAGACAACATGAATCTTCTTTTAAAAAACCTGGAAGGGAAAACGGACAGATCAGCTACATTCAAAACCGTAATCACATTGATTATCAATGGAAACTCATATACATTCACAGGTTTTGCAGATGGCATTATTCTAAATGAGAAAAAAGGAGCACAGGGCTTTGGCTATGACCCTATTTTCCAGCCAGTAGGTTTTTCAAAAACTTTTGCAGAAATGTCCTTGGAGGAAAAGAATCCTATTAGTCACAGAGGAAGAGCTGTAGCAAAACTGACCGCTTTTTTGAAGGACCAGGTTTAAATTTTGCAAAAATATTTTAATCTAATATATGAATTCACCTTATATAATAGGTATAACAGGAGGAAGTGCTTCGGGCAAAACCTTATTCATAAGGACACTTATGAGGCATTTTAGAGATGAGGAAGTTTGCCTCATTTCTCAGGATGAATATTACAAAAAAATTGAATTGCAGCCATTGGACGAAAAAGGTATAGCCAATTTTGACACGCCATTTTCAATTGACAATGAGCAGCTGGCTAAAGATTTAAAGGACCTGAAAGAAAACAAGGTGGTATTTAAAGAAGAGTATACTTTTAATAATCCTGCCCTCTCGCCTAAAATTCTTACGTTTAAACCTGCTCCGGTTATCATTATTGAAGGGGTATTTGTATTCTATCATCCGGAAATAGCTAAGCAACTGGATCTCAAAATATTTGTTGATGCAAAAGAAACAGTAAAACTTAAAAGGAGAATTACCAGGGACCAGGATGAAAGAGGATATTCAATAGAAGACGTTTTATATAGATATGAATATCATGTATCACCCACCTATGAAAAATATATTGAGCCTTTCAGGCATGATGCAGACCTGGTGATTCCCAATAACATTGGATTTGAGAAAGGCTTGGAGGTGGTATTGAGTTTTATAAAGTTGAAAGTTAAAAGCTAAAAGTCGAAAGTAAAGATCGAACACCAGAAGATGCGTGCTGAGAAATTATTTATAAAAAGTAAAGCTCAAACTAATCAGTCTGAGCTTTACTTTAAACTTTATACTTTTGACTTTCAACTTATTTCACTTTCCCAGCAATTTCTTTTTGCTTTTTCTCTTCGATCAGATCCGCGAAAGTTACATTGTAAAGCTCTATAGCTTCAGCGATAATCTTGAAAGCTTCCTGTTTGTGAAGGAATCTCTTTACAATCACCTTTTTCTGTTCAAGGTTTTTATAATCTTCAAAGAAACGCTTCATTTCTACAAGCGTATGAGGAGGAAGCTCTTCAATATCATTGATATAGTTAACGGACATATCATTTTTTGCAACCGCAATAATTTTGTCGTCTTTCTCATCGTTATCAATCATTTGCATAACACCGATAACTTTCGCCTCTATCAAAGTTAGAGGATCAACTGCCACTGAGCTTATAACCAAAATATCTAGAGGATCATGATCATCGCAATAAGTTTGTGGTATGAAACCATAATTTGCAGGATAGTGAACTGCTGAGAACAACACTCTGTCCAACTTTATCAGACCACTTTCTTTATCAAGCTCGTATTTTGCTTTCGAGTGTTTAGGAATTTCAATAATACTTTGTACTACTTCAGGACTTTTATCCCCGTAGCTGACGTCGTGCCAAGGATTAAACATAAAACTAATAATTTAAAAGTTAATGACTAAGGCCATATTAAGGTTCAAATATACCAATAAAGTTATACTTATAAGGACAAATAAACTTAAAATATGAAATACTGTTTTGGCAGATTAATAAATTCTATATACTTTTGCAGGCCTGAATTGTATGAAGTTTAAAATCAACATATTAAAGTTTTTACTAGGAATCGCTTTGGCCTTCCCTCTTTTGGCTTATAATATTACGGTTAAGCCAACTGATGAGATACAAAAGGAGTCTTCAGTAAAAGATGTTGCGGCCTCAGATGATAACACCGGAAAAACCATTATCACTTCCTTTGAGGCTGTTATACCATTTGTACAGATAAATTTACACCAGGACATTTTCTTTGAATTTTTATCACCTTTAATAATACTTCAGAATCATTTTGAAGAAAAAGTTGATTTGCCTGATTATATCAATAAATATTTCAGGATTCTCCTACAACTAATAATTACTCCTCAGGCTCCTTAGTGCCTTTAATCTAATCCATTATTCTGGATTAAATGCTATAAGAATCCTATGATTCTACAATTTCATAATTAAAATCACAATAATTTATACTAAAAATGAAGAACAAAAATGTCATTGTCACATTGACAGTCATAATTTCTCTTCTGTGCCTGTACTTTTTATCATTTACTTTCATTGCACAGAGGAAGCAGAACGAGGCAGTAAAATTTGCCACAGAAAAAGATGGCACGGTTAATCTTGAAAAGAAACAGGAATTTCTTGATTCTATTTATGACAAGCCAGTTTACAATCTGTTTGGCATAAAATATACTTACAAAGAAGTTAAAGAGAATGAGCTTGCTCTTGGCCTTGACCTTCAGGGAGGTATGCACGTTACACTTGAGGTTTCACCGGTTGAAATACTTAAGGGGCTCGCAGGAACAAATGCTAAAGATCCTAAATTCCAGGAAGCACTTAAAATAGCAGGAGAAAGATACAAAGGCGGCAAAGATGATTATACAGCTCTTTTCTTCGAAGCTTACAAAGAAATTGCTCCTGATAAAAAACTGAGCGACATATTTGCAAACTCTGCAAATAGTGGAAGAATCACTTACAAAAGCTCTGATTCCGAAGTAAAAAAAGTAATCAACACTGAGGTTGATGATGCAATTGACCGTTCATTTGAAATTCTTAGAAACAGGATTGACAAATTCGGTGTAATTCAGCCAAACATTCAGAGAATTCAAGGAACAGGAAGAATTCAGGTAGAGCTACCAGGTGTTGAAAACCCACAAAGAGTAAGAAACCTTTTACAAGGTGCCGCTTCACTTGAGTTTCTGGAGGTATACCACATGCCGGAAGTAATTCCATATCTTAACCAGATCAATGATTACCTTCTTTTAAAGGAAAAAGATGCTAAAGCGCATAAAGCTTCTGAAAAAACTCCTACTTCTGAAGCCGCTAAAAATCTTCTTACAGATGGGGATTCTACAGCCACTGCTAAAAGCGACACTTCAGTTGAAGCTGACACTACTGCAAAAGCTGACACTACTCAGAAAGCTTCGGCCATTTACAGCCTGTTAAGATCAGGGTATTCTTTGAGATATGAAGTAAAAGATACTGCTAAAATCAACAGAATATTCAGCGATCCAAAAGTGCAAGCGATGATACCGTCCAACATGCGTTTTGTCTGGGAGCAAAAACCATACAGAGACGAGCAAGGTGGGAACACTCTGGAGCTTGTACCTGTAAAGAAAAGCAGAACCGGAAAAGCTGGCTTGACAGGTGAGGTAATTACAGATGCAAGAGCTGACGTTTCAAGTAATGCCAAGAGTTATGAAATCTCTATGAGTATGAATCCTGAGGGAGCAAAAAAATGGAGAAATATTACCAGAGAAGCTTCCAGCGATCCTAAAAATAAGAGAAGAGTCGCAATTGTACTTGATGACTATGTAATCTCTGCTCCTGTAGTACAAGTTGAGATTCCTAACGGACAATCTTCTATCACTGGTGACTTTACAATAGAAGAGGCAAGAGACCTTGCCAGTAAACTAAAAGCGGGTAAACTTCCTGCCCCTGTAAGAATTGCAGAAGAAACAATCGTAGGACCTAGTCTTGGTAAAGAAGCTATTGACTCTGGTTTGAATTCTATGTTAGCAGGTATGATCATAGTAATCCTGTTCATGGTTCTATACTATTCAAATGCCGGTCTTGTAGCAGATATTGCACTTCTTTTCAACTTATTATTTATAGTGGGCGTCATGGCTAATCTAGGAGCCGTTCTGACACTTCCCGGTATTGCAGGTATATTGCTTTCCATAGCTCTTGCCGTGGACGCAAACGTACTTATTAATGAAAGAGTTAAAGAAGACCTAAACGAAGGCAAAAATCTTGAAACTGCTCTAAACAGCGGCTACCGCAATGCGTTCTCTGCTATTATTGACTCGAACGTAACGACTTTGATTAAAGGTTTTGTTCTTCTATACTTTGGAACAAGCCTGATCCTAGGTTTTGCAGTAACGCTTATCATAGGTATTTTCTGTTCACTCTTTACTTCTGTCTTAATCACCAGAGTAATCTTCAATATGAGAAAGAAAGGGGAGTGGAGCTTCTCTAACAAATTCTCAAAAAATCTTTTCAAGACTACTACATTTGACTTTATAGGAAAGAGAAAACTATATTACACTATTTCAGGACTTATCATTGTTGCTGGAATTATTTCAGTTTCAATAAAAGGCTTTAACCTGGGCGTTGACTTTAAAGGAGGAAGGACTTTTATCGTTCAGTTTGAAAAACCTGTAAGTACTGAAGATGTTAAGCAAAACCTTCATGATGCATTTGGCACTTCTCCTGAAGTAAAAACCTATGGCTCCAACAACAAGCTAAAAATCACAACTAGTTACCTGGTAGATGACGATTCTGACGAAGCACCAATCAAAGCTGAGCAAACACTTAATGACGGACTTTCTAAAATCTCCGACAATAAAGCTACAGTGTTAAGCGCTTCGAAAATCGGACCGACCATTGCGGATGACATTAAAACATCGGCCATACTTTCATTAGTGGTTGCTATAGTGCTGATGTTCTTATACATTCTTATCCGTTTCAAAAAATGGCAATTTGCATTTGGAACAGTGGTTAGCTTATTCCATGTGGTACTTGTTGTAATCGCCCTATTCTCTATACTTGATGGCATTGTCCCATTCTCTCTGGAGATTGACCAGACTTTTGTCGCAGCAATTCTTACAGTGATTGGTTACTCTATCAACGACTCTGTCGTTGTATTTGACCGTATTCGTGAGTTCCTTTCAGTGCACAGAGGAGACAAAGCACAATCTCAGGTTATTAACAACGCATTAAATGATACATTGAGCCGTACCATCATCACTGGTATGAGTACTATCTTTGTAATCATTATCCTGTTTATATTCGGTGGCGAGTCTATCAAAGGATTCTCTTTTGCAATGTTGATTGGTGTACTTATCGGTACTTATTCATCACTTTGCATTGGATCTCCAATTCTTGTTGACTTTGCAAGCTGGGAAGATAAAAAAGAGCCTGCGAAAGAAGCTTCTCACGTTTCTTAATTTAGGCTTATATCAACTAAACGAAAAAGGCAGTCCCGAAAGCGACTGCCTTTTTTATTGCTCAATACTATTTAAGACAGTTCACTTAAGCATTATTTTTGGACAACCATAATTCATCATGTCTATAGATTTTCCCGACATTCCCCATGCAGGAAAAAGCTTAGATATCTCCTAGAATCATTCTTACTACCCAAAATCCGGATAGGCCCAACATCCAATTCTTTTTTATAAGCAATAGATTATTATACTGTGAAATGAAGATATAATGGATTATAAACTAAGTGAAGATATATGCAGATAAGGTAATGCAGCAAAAAATCAATTCAACACAAGAATATTTATCTTATCCTTATCATTGATTACAATAATATAGAGGCCTATTGGCACAATTTCTCCTCTGGAATCGGTACCATCCCAAATGCCCGGACCAATAAGTTCTTTAATAAGTTTAAGGCTCTTATCATAGATCTTAATTTTTCCACTTGCCAGAATTGAATAATAATCTCCCATACCGTCACCGTTAGGTGTTATTACATTATCGCAATCTTCAGCATTTGGTATCAGGATATAATTTTTTAATTCAGTAAGACAACTATTCTTATCTTTTATTATCAGATCATAAACACCAGGCTTTAACTCATCAATTTGAGTTGTCGTGTACCAAAGGGACTTCACCCCTTTTGTGACAAGTTGATATTTAAACGGACCGTTTAGTGCGGAGGAATTTAAATTTTCAATAGAGATCACTGCCCCCTCCCTACATGAATTTGAAACAATACTATAATTATATGTTGTGGAAGATGCTCCACATTCAGAAACTTTAAGTGAAACCGTTTTGAAAATAAGTCTTAAGCTTTCAAGCCCAGGAGTTGAGTTGACAACCTCTGCTATATAACTTCCCTCCTGACTCTTTTTGATTGATTTCAACAAAACTGAATTGCTTGTCGTAGTATCAAAAAAGCTTCCATCTTTTTTCCAGAAATATCTACTACTATTTATCTGAGCATCTCTTTTAACGGAAATTCCCACTTCGTCCCCTACTATAGCACTTACATTTGTAAAATCATTTATAGTATCCTGAGGATTAAAAATGAAAACAGAAGCAAATGAAGGATGAGCTACTTGTGGAATAATATCTGAAAAGCTTATATGATTATGATCAAAGGCCGCGACAGTAAGGGATGTTTTAGTGGAAAGATCAGGAATAGATATTAATTTATTACTTGCTGCATTTAATAACATGAGCTTATCCCCTGGAGGCAATACTGGGAGCATTGTCAAACTGTTATTGTAAAGGTATAAACGCTCAAGGTTGATCAGATTTACAAATGAAGGTAATTCTGAGATAAAATTCATTGCCAGATTAATCTCAATAAGATTTGTACTTCTGGATAGATCCGGCACTGATTTAAGATTATTAAATGAACAGTCAAAGATCTTAAGGTTTGGAGAATTCAACACAGATGAAATAGCTTCTATTCTATTTCTATAACAGTAAAAACTTTCCAGATTTACCAGACCTGAAAGGTCCGGCATTAAGACAATTTTATTAATACTACAGTCGAAGTACGTTAAAGACGTTAAGCCGGAAAGATTCGGCAACACCGATAAATTGTTAGACTTAACATCAAATACCTGAAGGTTTTTTAGGTGACTAATTTCCGGAAGCTCTGTAAGACCGCACTCTTCAGCCCACAGATGAGTAAGACCTTTTAATGCATTCAGTGAAGGAAGTTTTTCGAGAGTATTTTTACTGCAGTTAATCTGGAGAAGATTAGTAAAATATTCCAATCCTGAGAGGTCCCTTATTCCCATACCCATGCAGCTGATTGTCCCGGCAAAGGAATTAGCAGAGGCTATTATTAATTGCTTTTGATTATTTAATAAATAAGGGTAATTTTTATCTAAATAATCTCTGAAAGCAGGATCCGGAATAGTAAAATATTGTTGAGCATTTGCCGGATCTTTTGGCAAAAGTACAAGTAAGAAAAACAATATTTGTATTAACTGCTTCAAACTGATTAATAAATTAAAATTTCTCCTCTTACTGTATTCCCATTCTGGTATTCTAAAGAGTAAATATACACACCAGGAGCGGAAATTCCTCCGGACGAAGTATGCCCATCCCAGGTAAACTCCTGTCCTGAAAAAACATTAGCGCTAAAGACCACTATACCTGCACGATTCCAGATAGTTACCCCCCCCTCACCTTCAACTTTCATATTAATGGTTTCACCATATCCTGGATTAAAACTATATGTTTGCTGTGCTTTTCTGCATTCCTTGAGCCCTATTTCCACAAGATCTTTCACATGCATCAGACATCCATTTGCATCTTTAACACTTACAGCATAATTGCCTGAAGGGAGATTTGAAAATATATTTGATGACTGCCACAAGGTATCTGCGGCCTTACTTGATATTCCATAAGACAATGGAGTTAACAGATTCGAAATTTTTCCTACAATCAATCTTCCATCTTTTTTATCAACACATGCAGGCTCAGATTTGACCTTAGCCTGTATTGTTTTTACAGCACAACGAATTTCCACTTCCAGAGGAAGTAATTCAGTTTTATCCTGGTCGTCCTTAACAATTATTGCTGGTTCATTATCAGAGTTAAGTAATGCGTCTACATCAGCAGGTGCTTCTGAATGCTCGCTTTCAGAAAGTTTTGCAATACCTCTTAACTTATTACTATTCCCCTCCACCTTTTTATTTTTTGTTGAAATTGTAACCTCATTCGGAATAGTACCAGCTAACTGGACATCAGAATTTTGATTAGACACTATCTTATCAGAATCTACGACTACTTTATACTGCTTCACTGCTTTATATCCAAGCGCCATATACAGCACGAAAGCTGAAACAATCAGAGCGAATCCTCCAAACAGTAATAATTTTCCCTTACTTAATGAATTTTGATTACTGTTTACCCTCCCGGATAAAAAATCTTCATCCATCATTGACTTCAAAGAATACAGTCGATCGCCGAGAATCAAATCATTGGCAAGCTTCTGATTTTCTACCAAAGTTTTGAATTCAGCATCTTGAGCAAGTCTCAGATTAAAGCTCTCCTTCTCAGATTTAGTAAGAGTATCCGAGAGGTAGCGATCTATAAGTTCTAATGTTTCCTCCCCGATGTTCATGATTTCAAAAGGTCTTTAATTTCTTCATTAGCAGATATCAACTCAAGAAGTTTCTGCTTGCATCTGTAATTCTGTGTTTTGGCTACATTTTCATTCAAAAAGCCCATCTTCTCTGCAATCTCTTTCATATTCAACCTTTCATAAGAAGAATAAGAAAGCAATTCCCTGCATTTTTCCCCAAGCTTTTCGAAGACAGCTTTATATGCCATCCATTTTTCACTCATAATGAGTGTTATAAGAGGATTATTACTTGTTTCTTCAAACTGTTCAAGAAGATCTGCATCTACTTCTCTGTTAAGCTTCCTGATTTTGTTGATCCAGACATTCCTGCTGATTCCCATTATAAAGGCGCTTAAGTCTACTATTCTGTCATATTTATTCTCAATAACATATTTATAGAAGATAATAATAGATTCCTGAAATACATCTTTACAGTCATCTATGCATCCGCTATTGCCGGAAACATACTTTTCCACCTTAGGATAAATTTCCTTGTACATCCACTGCAACACTTCTCTGTCATTACCCTTCCTGATGTTTTCAGCAATATGTTCCAGACTGTATTTCAAGATATTTTATTTTGAAAAGCTTTAATATAACTAGTACAGACAAGCAATTACAAAGTAACACGTAACTCGTCGATTTTATAAGAATGTTGGTTTAGCTAACTCAAACTCAAGCTGCTCTTCACAATCCCATATCTCATTTATTTATCTGATACGTAAACTTTTATTTTTATATTCTCGTCTGTAAAATAAAATGTTTTTATCCTTTACAAAACAAGACTTCCTGATTCTTAAGACGGTACCATCTGCTTAGAACAACCAATAAAAGTCAGGAAAAAGAAGTACTTTAGCGAATTAGACAAATCCAAGAAATAATTTACCATAAAAAAACAATTTGGGAATAAATCAAAACGATAAATTGATATAAGAGTGAGGTTCCTTTTGGTCTACATATCGTTAGTTTTTATCTATTACTCATCTAATGCTCAGGACGCTTACATTTATCCATTAAATTTTCTACGTTTAAAAAATAATTACATTTTTGAAAATCCTGCTGCTTCCACTCTGACAGAAAAGGGAGAGATAAATTTATTTCACAGTGCCTTTTCAGGACTATTAAACAATGTAGGAATAAATTATCTGGATGCCTCTTATAGTTTGGGTAAACCAAATGATACACCTATCCATACCTTCGGAATTACTATTCATTCTGAATATGAAACTGAAATATTAAAAAGAAACCGATTATATCTGCGCTATTGCCGAAGCATACAACTCAGCTCTTCAGTTAAACTGGCAGCTGCGCTTCAGGCAGGTGTTTTTAATTATCTGGTCAAAAGCACTCAAAACAGTTCTGGCAACTCCTCTGCAATTCCCGATGCATCTGTAGGTCTGTGGCTTGCCGGAAGAAAGTTTAACATCGGGATATCAGGCGTTCAGTTACTCGCTTCAGAAATAGAACCGGTATATAGAACTTATGCATTGGGCAGATACTTAAATCTGTTTATGGATTACAGAAAAGAAATCTCTGCCAATACAGACTTGGTTCTGGGAATGAAACTTTATAAAGGAAAAGGTTATTATGAAGGCTTATGGATTTCGGGAACATTGGAGTTTATGGATAATTTCAGTGCAGGTTTTAACTATATATGGAAAAATGGCCCAGTAATTTCTTTGGGAATAATAAAGTTCAACTTTTTAAAAATCCGTAATGATTTATACTTTTCATATTTTCACCCGACAAGCACGAACCATCTTGCAAATACAGGCAGATATGAGGTCAGCATCCATATTTATCCCTTTAACGTAGGAGAAAAAGATCAGCCTCATGATGAGGACATAGAATAATCCTGGACCTTTAACATTGCTGTGCAAGTTTAAAAAAAAGGAGTAGTTTGCATTTTCAAAAAGATATTTTAAAACTTAAATAAGATCATATGTTGGACCAAATCATTCAACTTGGCAAAAACCACCTTTCGGATACATTGATGAACAAAGAAAAATTGACTAGCAAGCAGGTAAATGACACATTTGATCTTGCCAAAGGTTCGTTCTTTGATACTTTAAAAGACCAGGCACTATCCGGTAACCTTTCTCAAATAAAAGACCTGTTTAATGGTAATAGCTCTGCAGGAGGATCTCTTTCTACATTGGCCTCTAATAAACTTGCAGAACAGCTCTCCTCAAGATTGAATATGTCTCAGACACAAGCTCGTTCAATAGCAAATATTGTTATTCCTGCACTGATCAGTAAATTCAGCAGTAAGGAAACTGGAACAGCAAACAGCAGTGAGGACCTCTTGAAACTATTCGGTATAAATGCTGGTAATATGCTTGGTGGCTTAAGTTCTAAGCTAGGTGGATTTTTCAGCTAAAAAAATTTGCGGATAGGTAAAACTTACCTCTCCGCAAACCTCTTAATGGCTTTTAATTACTTTTGAATACTCAATCTCTTCTCCACAAACAACTTTAATCAGGTACATACCTATAATTAGGTCAGGATTACACACAATCATTTCATTATTGCTGATACCCAACTTTTGATAAACAAGTTTTCCTGTTATGTCAAAAAGATACAAATCAGACATATCAACTGAGGGATTATTAATATATACACCAAACTCTTTCATAAATGGATTCGGGTAAACTGCTATTGCCAAACCCTCTGAATGTAAAGAATCCTGAGATAAAAGACTCACCCTGTCATTGGCATTACAGTTATTTGAGCTTCTTTTAGGATCTGTTGTACTTTCCTCTGAGAGAAATTGGCCCAAGTATCCAGGATTATCATTTGAACTTTGATCGATAAGTGTTTGACCATTTTTTTCTCTGAACCTCCAATAACCGACAAGCCCTTCAGTAGATGAAGAAAATATCACCCCCAGATCCCGCAAAATTTCTACGCCAGTCCTTGCTACATTCCAAAGCTTTACTTCCCTTACATAACCGTTTGCAGGAATGCTTTGTCCAGCATCACAACCAATCAATACAGAGGTTAAAGAACTTAATATATTTTGCCCCGAAACATATTTGGAATATCCTATTATGTTTCCATCCAGATAAAACCTTATCACGAAACCCGATCCTGATTTAGTTGCGCTAACAGCTATGGAATAGCACTTTCCAGCATAAAAATTTACATTCACATTATTTTTCTTTGCGACTTCACTTAAAACGGTTTTACCACCGACAATTAATCCAAGACGGTTTTCATCAGCTACAAAAAAACGAACACCATTTGTAGTGTCTTTTTCATAAATAACAGTTTTTGATCCATACATAGGATTTAAAAGTTTCATTTCAGCTTCTATTGAGAAGCCAGCCTGAAAATTATAAGAGGAATTATGGGGAATTGTCAAAACATCAAGCTTTCCTTCAGGAGCCGAATTAAAAGTCACCCCGTATAAGTTCTCAACTTTTCCAGGTCCTGATTCCCGGACAGGATCATCAACGCTCACATTTTCATTTTCACCTAACCACCCATGATTTTCATAAGGGCTATCACTTATAGCATATTGGCTTCCATTACACTCATTAAAATTCCAGGAACCAATTAATCCAACTGTAGAATAAGTAAAGCTCTTTTCCAGATTATTAGTAAGCTGCATTTCTGATCTTGCTACATTCCAAAAACGCAAATAATCCATACTACCAGTAAAAGAAGACACCCCGACACCAGCCGCTGGATCATACCCAATGTAAAGATTACTGGAAGCAGCAGATAAATTAATATTATAAACCTTTACCCCTACGGCATATCCATCAAGATAGAACGTAAATCTATTTCCTCCACTTCTGGTCAAAGCCACGTGATACCAAACTCCATCTCCACGCAATTCGGACAAACTTATGGTATTGCTTTCAAGGTATATACTATTGCCCATTACATCATAAAAACTGAACACAAGTTTTCTTGTCAGATAGTTATAGCCAAACATGTATCCGTTGCTAGTATTTCCGAAAGCTTTAGTTGATAATATTTCTAAAACTCCATTATCTATTGAAGCTACATTCAACTTTATCCTTGCCTCAATAGTAAAATCAAAATCTCCAGGATTAAAAAATGCAGCATTTGAAACAGAAACTCTTTGAGGAGCCGCAAACCTAAGAGCTCCTGTACCAATAAATGTGACGGAGCTATCAGCACCTGTCCTGAAAAAACCAGAGCTATTGAATGCTTCAATTCTTACCCTGTAATTGTTGCCATGGGGAATATTAGGAGGCAAAATAGCCACGATTTCTCCAGGTAATGTACCCGTTGAACCCAAAACAATTTTCTGAGGGCCAAAATAGCCATCAGGTCCCGAAAGAACAGCATTATAAGTAACATCCGGCGGGAGTCCCACACTTGACCCATTCACATTAATAACAAATGTATCACCCAAACATTTGTTATCAATAATTATTGGTTCAATTGAAAGCAAAAACTCAGTAACAAATTCATATGCCCCTATATCAAATGATGTCCCCTGCCCTGTCCGAACAATCCCCTTTATATCTTCTGCTAGACCATAAGATGAAACTATATTTGTTCCTTTATCAATAGCAAGACTACTATTGGATGTAAGGCTAAAATCTTTATTCAATGGATCCTGGAAATTAAAAGCAGTGATTAGGTTATTTACATTAGCCTGTTCAACAGATGTTATTAACGATCCTCCCTTTTTAACAAGAGAATAACCTGAGGGTATACTTGCCCCTAAATTGTTATAAACATAGGCATTAATCTTATTGGTAGCAGTGCCCACTTCCTGAATCTTTATACCATCATGAGATGGGTTAATAATAGTATTATTCAGCACATAAAAAGGTTTTGCTTTAGACTCAGCATTATTTGATCCAATATATATACCATTGTCCTTGGCATTAACAACAACATTGTTATAGATATAAATATTTCCAAGGCCCACACAAACAATTCCATTCTGAGTATAGCTATCTTCAGGATAGGCATAAATAAAATTATTATAACAGCGACCTGAAAATCCGGATCCAAGCTGTATTCCATTATTCTGAAATTGCGCAAAAGTCTGAAGCCTTCTTCCAAAACCATCAATCCGATTATTGAATACATATCCTCTTCCTGATGAAGTAGCTCCAACCTGAATTGCTTCCGCACCAGCGTTTACAATAATATTGTCGTAAACAAAAACACTATCCAGGCTATGCTGTGTATTTCCAGGCATCCAGTTAGTATTTCCTATATACATACCCTCTGCTTCAGTATTGTATATATAATTATCATGAATAAAAATGGCTTTCATTACAAAAGCCGAAGGATTGTTATTACCACCTGAAATTCCCAGCAATGCATTGTCTGTCTTAGCCATCAGACCACAAAAACCGGAGTTTCTAATTTCAACATGATCCACTTCCACATTTGTAGTCGTATCACCTAATACAAGCGATATATGTGCTCCATTAAGCACAATACCATATTGATCAGAAGACCCTGTACCCGTTAACTTTAAATTTTCACTGTTAAAAAATTTAAACGCATACCCATAAGTCAAAGGAATATTAAATACAACCTGAGCAGAACAATTTTTGAAAACATAAGGTGCATTAATACCTCCATCTGTTGAACCATTGAAATTCCTGATCATTAATGGAACTATTCTGTTTCCTGACTGGAAACAAATAGTGCGTTTATTTTTGGGGAGTGCTGTAACAGAAAGAGTGTTCCTGTCAATTATAGTTGAACCTAAAGGGATAGTATAATCGCACCCACAAGACTGAGCAAAAAGACCTCTGCAATAAGTCATTAATACCACTAATAAAAGGCACGATATACTCCTGGGAAAAGAACCTGGTTTTGCCATAATTTTCTTTTCATTCAGATATCTTTTCCAATAATCAAAAGTACTGTTTGTATTCATAGCCTTTAAATAGTTAATGATCAGATTTAAAAGGATTAAGAATTAAAAATGTTTAAATCCCAAAAACAAATCTCACTAACTTTCGATATCTGATCTTTCTATACCGATAGACTTAAAAGTTTCCGATTTTAAATTTATTACTTGCTCTGATACCAAGGCCTAGGTCTCTTTCTAAAATAAATAAGTCATTTCATAAGCAAGTCTAATCTTAAAAAAAATCATTATATTAATTTCTGATTACAAATGAAGAATTATAAAAAACTGTAATGAAGACATCCCAAAGTATTCCAACAGGAAATGAACTATAATGGAGCATCTTTGGAAATAAAAAAATATAGTTTTGTTCCTACAATAAATATCGGTTTTAGTTTCTAAACAAAATGTCCGATATTACATTAATTGCACCTAATATCAATATAAAAATGAAAGCAGCATATTATACACAATATGGTAGTCCGGACAATTTTTCTATAAAGGAAGTAGACACTCCTTTTCCTGGTGAAAATGATTTGCTGGTTGAAGTACATGCCACAACTGTAAACAGAACTGACTGCGCCATACTAAAAGGCTCCTTGTTGATGCGCCTATTCACCGGCTTATTTAAGCCAAAGAAATCCATACCGGGAACAGACTTTGCAGGAAAGGTTATAAGTACGGGGAAGAATGTTACCCAATTTAAAAAGGGAGACCGAGTATTTGGCTTTGATGATATGGGACTTTTGTCTCATGCACAGTTTATGGCTGTCAATAGCAATAAAGCAATTTCGCATATTCCTGAAGGCTTATCCTATGAAGAAGCAGTGGCTTCTCTTGAGACTGTCCACTATGCAGTAAACTTTATAAATAAAATCAAAACACATCCCGGCCAAAAGGTATTAATCAATGGAGCCACAGGCGGAATAGGTTCTGTGCTTGTCCAACTGTCAAAATTTTATGAATTGAATGTAACTGCAACCTGTCAAACTCAACATATCGACCTTGTGAAGAGTCTAGGAGCTAGCAAAGTAATTGTTTACACAAAAGAGGATTTTCTTAACACTGAAGAAAAATTTGATTTTGTATTTGATGCTGTCGGAAAGAGCACCTTTGGGAAATGCAAAAGCATATTAAAAGATGGGGGCATATATATATCTTCAGAGCTTGGCCCCAATGCAGAGAACCCATTCCTTGCGCTTATCACAAAATTTACAGGAAGTAAAAAAGTTATATTCCCAATTCCCTTTGATCCTAAGTCCAGCATCAAATTCATCCTTGATTTGATTGCTATAGGAAAGTTCAAGCCAGTGATAGACCAGAGCTATACTCATGATGAAATACAGGAAGCATTCAGGTATGTAGCTTCCGGACAAAAAGTGGGGAATGTAATACTATCGATTTATGAGAGTACTAACTAAAGGTAATTAAAATCAATTAACATAATTGCCCTTCGCTGAGGCTAATAATATAGTTAAAAGGTGAATATTGTGAAAAATATTTATACCCCATTACTTCTTATTTCCTCAATAATCAATTCCAAATTTTCAATATAGCCATCATCCTTCAAGTCTCTTTCGCTATTATATTTTCTTGCTTCTGAAAATATTGTTTCCATATTTAATTCTAGAGACATCAAAACATCTGTCCAAAAATTTTTTCGCTCCAGATCGGTATGACATGGACCATCTCTGGAATCTTTGAACCTGGATGGATCGATCACAAATAGATCATCATACTCAATACCAAGCGTTCTGGCCTTGCTTTCAACTTTATCTCTTTCTTCCCAATTGTCAAACCAATGTTCTCCAAAATCATTATCCATGCAAAAATATCTACCGATCCAAACAACTTCATTCCACTCTCTTAGTCCCAACCTGCCTGATATTTCTTTATAAAGCGGATCGATAACAAAAGAATCTATTTCAGGTAAATAGTTGAAAATTTTCACTTTTTTCATATGAAGCTATTTATAGATTTATTTATCCAATACACTCCCGTTAAAATCCTGTCTTTTTCTCAATTAAAAATTTCCCAAAAGAAAACTTTAACTACAGACACTTTAATTTGCCTCACATAGTATTCACTCCTTCAGTAGAAACACATACAAGTTCGTTTTCATTCTCAGAAAAATGATTGCTATCTGATGCTCAGGAAATATATAAACTTTTGAACGTGGCTATATACAATTTGTTTTGTATTAGAGGATTTTACATTAAACCTTTAATGTATTAATGGTAAAAGTGGATATATTAAAATCAGGAGATAACAGTGAATTTGATAAAAAAGATCTGAATGAAATGGAAAGACACATTACTACTCCCAGAGATGTAAATGCATATAAAGGGAAAAATGATAAACATAAAGAATCTAAAGAACTAACTACAAACATTAAGAATTCCAATAAGGAAAGTAAAGATATCGAAGTAGAAAAATCGGTAAAGGAGCTCCCCGATATTGTAATCGATATCCCGGAACTAAAATTAGAACAAGTCAATATCCAGGCTAAAAATCTTCAAGCTGAAGTTTCCATGAATACAAGCTTAAAGGAAATGGTAAATATGAATTTTGGAGTAGAGGCCCAAATTGGTTCACTTCATATTAAAATAGATAAAGCCAGAACCGAGGCACATCTTAGATTTCGACTTAAACGAGTAAGAGGGATATTAAACAAGACTGTTCAGACTTTAGTCAAGAACATTGGAACTTTAAAAACTCATCTTGTTGATCAATCTTCAGATAAACCATTAAGTAGATTGGATGGCGAGGAATTAAACAAAAAAGAAATAGAAGAAGCCATTCAATCACGTGTTACAAAATCATTTAAAAAAGATGAATAATATGGAAGAAATGAATTTAAATGACAATAAAGGAAGCACATTAGTAGATATAATTAAACCGACCTGCTGAGGGATCACACAAGTATTCGGAACATAATGGCGGTTTCCCAGAATTGAACCATTAAGAATTTACTGAGACTGTTTAAAGATTAGAAAATGTCAAACGATAAGCCAAATACTAAATCAACAGAAAGCACAGAACAGGAAGAAGCCACTCATGTTCAAGCTGATACTGACAATAATACAGATGTAATTCTGGAAGTACCATCTATTAAAGCTGAATCTGTCAACATGGATGCAGAAAATTTAAAATTTTCCATATCAGTCAAAGCACAGCTCTCTAATTTCTCAAACATTGAAATTGGAACGGACATACATGTTGAAAAAATAAAACTGGATATAAATTCCCTTGAAGCTGAAGCACTCTTTACTGCAAAACTGAAAAAAATCGAAACAATCTTTATTAAAGCTCTAGAATCAATTGACAAAAATCCGGATATAGCAAATTGTAATAATAACTCAGAGGGAGACGAAGAATAAAATCTAAATAACAAATGAAAAATTAAAGAATCTGACTTATGAACAAATACAATGATTCTGATATATTAATATATGCAAAGGCTAAAATGAAGTACGTCAATGTTATCAAATCAAGTGAGGTAGTAGTTGATCAATTCAGTAATGTCAGACATGAAAAAGAAAATAAAAACATAAGAATTAATGCCCCTGCCGAATTGGAAGAGGGAGAGGAATATAAAGACACAGTTGTCGGAACTATCAGAGGAGTATCTATTAAAAATGATTGACGATACTAAGTTCGGAAATTTCTGAAAAGTTACATTAAGATCGAACTTTATTCTAACACCTTTACTTGAAATTCCCTGGAAACTAATTTAATAAATAAATTATACAACTAATAATAATATCAGCTATAAACCAAGATTTCAACTTTTATGCTAAAAGTCCATACGTTAAAATTTTACTATTGCAATGTCAGGTAAACAAATCGGATCGGTTCCCGTCCTTTAAACACATCGGTGCAATGAAAACTTTACGAGGTTATTGCAAATATATCTATCTAATAATCAACAAATACCGCAACAACAAAGTGTAAAGCAAACTTTAACATTTACCCTCACCGAATTTTTCATTAACTTGTATAAAAATTAAACTAAAACATTTTCTACGAAAAAAATTTTTACTGTTTTCTCAATCATGTTATCTGTTTATGCTGCCCAAGCACAACCAGAACTTAACTCTTTTAGTAGCATTAAGGCCGGCCAAACGGTAAAAGCATAAGTTAAACAAGTCGACGTATCTCCAGGTAATGCAGGAGCTAATCAACTCTGGGATTTTTCGAATATAACCTTTGAAGGCACCCCAACTGAAACCAAGGTTGTAAGTCCATCAAGTACGTCATATGCATCGTCTTTTCCAACAGCGACCCATGCGGAAACAGGTGACAATGTGAATTATATATATTATAAAATGACTGACAAAGAGCAGACACTGCTTGGTCAACGTATAACCTCCACTCAAGGATCTGCAACGGTAGTATACACCAACCCATTGACCATTGCAAAGCTACCTTTAGCTTACAATGGAACAACTTCAGATGACTACAATGCAAATTATGTTGCAAGCGGTCTTCCTATGACCCTATCAGGAAGTGTATCCACAACATACGATGGTTATGGAACGTTAAAAACCCAGTTCGGAACTTATAATAATGTTGTTCGTTTAAAAGCCACCAAAATTGACAACAGTGAATTTTCCGGAGCGACTACAATATTAAAATCTGTTTCTTATGCCTATTACATACCAGGTTACACCACCTCGCTTTTTGCTATTACAGAAATAACTACTTCCATAAAAATGGAAGGGATGGGTGAGGTAAAAATGGGCACTACAAAAGCTGCATACTTGTATGATCCATCATTCCTTACTTCCAATAAAAATGCTTATCTGCAAGATTTGAAATTATCTGTTAGTCCTAATCCTGCCTCTGACATTATTTCTCTAGACTTTCAAGATCTTTCATCTGATCATTATAAAATCAGAGTTACAGAACAAGACGGTTCAACAGTGTTAGAAGACAATATTTTTGCATCAAAAGGAGAAAGTCATAGTATTAATCTCTCTGAACTAAAAAGTGGTCTTTACTTCCTGGAAGTTTATTCTTCAAATGGAAAAACTGTGAAGAAAATTGTAAAAATGTAAGTTTGACTTATTTTCACATGAGAAAAAGCCTGTTACAAAAATGTAACCGGCTTTTTTTATTTAAAGGCTAAGGTGATTTAATTTTGATGTAGTCTAAATGATTTATCATGCCATTCATAATTTTCTTCATAATATGAATTTAGTTTTTTACAAACCTTCTTACTGATTATAAAAAAAGAATGAACAGACAAGGGATTATGCAGTGTTCTGTTTTGGTTAATTCCCTTAAGTATCTTAATTGTTAGGTATCTTTCGGTCAATATTTTTTTAGATACTCCCCAATACCAGCATTATGACTAAACTAGATGTGAGCTTCTGGATAAAGTAGAAAGAGCCACCCGGAAAACCTTCATCTTATTGACAGCATTAACTTTGTATCCGCAAACCCAAAATTATTAACATTTAAAACTAAAAAGATATGGCTGAAAAATTATTTCCAAATATACTTGTTATTGGTGGTACAGGCACTCAGGGAGGCAATGCTGCAAGAGAGCTTTTAAAACATGGGCATCGCGTCAGGGTTCTGGCAAGAAATCCGGAATCACTGGCAGCGAAACGATTAGAACAACTAGGAGCGGAAATTGTACAAGGTGACCTTCGAGAGCAAGCCACACTTGTTTCTGCGATGAAAGATGTTACTGCTTTATTCTCCGCTCAATATTCAGACCCTAATGATACGTCCATCGAGCTTCGTAATGCTTATAACATGGTACATGTCGCTAAAGAAACAGGAGTCCGACAAATCATACACACTTCAGTGATAGGCAGTAATATTTTCCCGAGATGGAAGAAATCTCCTTTACTTTCTAACCTTTGGGAAATCAAATATGAGGTGGAGGAGTATATTAGGCAGGGAGGTTTTCAATATTGGACTATCTTACATCCAAGTTTTTTTATGGAAAATTTTGCTGAACCGCTCTCAAAATATATGGCTCCTGAATTAAAACAGGGTAAGCTCTTTGGCGTATTACATCCGGAAACTCCTATAAAACTGAACTGTGGTGAAGACACCGCCAGATTTGCAAGGGGAGGATTTGAAAACCCTGGAAAGTTTAATGCAAAAGACATTAACATCGCCTCAGAGGAACTTTCTATGGATCAGGTAGCCACTCAATTAAGCGAAAAGCTGGGAAGAAAAATTACCTATGAAGAAGTAACTGTGGAAGAAGGAGTAAAACGGGGACTTTGGGAAGGTACAGCTCAATCACATCATTGGATGAATGAAGTTCCCGGATTCGGATTTGATTTGAATGAAACCTTATCCTTTGATATTCCTCTGAAATCTTTTGAACAATGGATCACAGAAAACAAAAGCTCAATATAAACCATCATTGACAGGGAAAACATTAGCATAACAAATTGGACAACCTACCAAAAGATAAGTCAGATTTTGTAGTAAGTTTAGGTCACTAGACCGACACGATGTTAAGACCATCAAAAAAGGAAGATATTTTATTCAGGCATAATGAGAGAGAGACTTTGTACTATCTTACAAACCCTCTCTCCTGTATGCCTCATATACAAAAAGATCATATTCTGGCATACGTCTATTCCGGGGAGTTATGGATTCAGGAAGGAGACAAAAATCTTATTGCAGGACCTCAAAGTACTGTATTCATAAGGAGGAATCATCTCATCAGATTTTTGATCAAAAATGGACAAGACGAAAAGATTCAGATTGCCCTCTTGGTACTGAACAGAAATGTCCTGATACATTTTTACCAGCAATTGAATAAAGCGATTCTTCCAGAAACTAATGAGGGCTTTAAAGTTAGTTTCCTGACAATCCCTTCAGAGGCAGAGACAGAAAGTTTTTTTCTTTCTTTAATTCCCTACATCAATTCATCCAGACAACCAATTGATAAGATAATGGAATTAAAGCTTACAGAGGCAATTCACATACTGCTACATAGTGATAAGCGTGTTGCCTCTACCTTATTTGATTTTGCAGAGCCCTGGAAACTTGACATACTTGACTTCATGAATAATAATTTTATGTATGATCTTTCTATAAAGGAAATTGCACTTTACACTGGTCGAAGTGTTGCCACCTTTAAAAGAGATTTCAAAAAGATCAGTGAACTCTCACCCCAAAAATGGATCATTAAAAAGAGGCTTGAATATGCACAGCAAAAGTTAAAAGAAGGCAAGAAGGTTTCCGATATCTATTTAGACCTTGGGTTTATAAGTCTCTCGCACTTTTCAACCGCATATAAGAGAGAATATGGAATTGCGCCGACGAGGGGGTGAAGGGAAAACCAGCAATTGAGCGAGTTTTCTAAATACTTTACTCACTGCTTTATATTTAGATCAGGCTCGCTTTTTTGTTAACTCTAAACACTACAACAAACATTATTATATCATTACTTATAATATTTCAAAGAAAGCCCGCTCTACAAAAATTGATTATTCATAAAATTCTACTCTTTAGTATTTTTTCATGTATTACCACCTTGATATCCTTTACAATTATTCTGAAAATTTCGCCATCTGAATGTATCTTATTCTTATCTCCTTTTTTGTTCACTTTAACATTTTACAATTCAAAGCCATCGAACTAATTTAAAAACCAGCCATCACCCATAAACAAAAGCATTAATAGTTAACGGATTACACTATAACATTCACCCCATGCTATAGTTATAGTGCAGATCTTAAACCTTTAACTAATCTATAATTTATACAAGTGAATACAAATTATATGCTTATTCAAACAACTCAAAACTATATGGAAATGAAAAAACTTACCCTTTCGGTCAGCATGTTACTGTGCCTGATTTTTTTCTCAGGTAATGTTCAAGCTCAGGTACCATGTCTTTCTGCAAATTCCCAAACTAATTCAGTAAGTGGAATTTGTTTCGGTTGCTCTGTTACAAACCCTGGAAACGCTGTAGACAATAGCACAACATCGTTTTCAGTTTTAACCAACATGTCTCCTCAATTAGGAAATACAGAGCAGAAAGTTAGATTTCCTGTAACAGGTCAGGCTGTAGATAGTATCAGAATATTGATCTCCTTCTCAAGTCAAATTTCAAATGTAGCATTCATTTCAAATGTTTTTGTCGCAACCTATATTGGTAACACATATAACAACGACCAGGTAGCTATTACCTCTGCAAATGCTAACTTAAGAATATTGATCCCAAGCCCCAACTTCCCCCCTCCTGACTTACGATTTGCTATTGTTACCATTAAAGCGAGTCAAGCCTTTGACAGAGCACAAATAATGATTAAACCAGGGACTGATCTTCAGACTCAGCATGTAAATGTACACTATGCCTATATAGTAGTACCTTCACCCACTGTAGCTGCCAAAGTAATCAACCTTTGCGGATATGGTAAAAATGCTACCTTAAAGGCAACCAATCCTACTGGTGTAACATTTAAATGGTACCTGCAACCAACAGGAGGTCTGACTGTCCACACAGGAAGCTCATACTATTTAAGTTCTGTTACTCAATCAAAAACTTATTATGTTGAATCTACAAAATACGGATGTGCAAACTCACCTAGGACGCCGGTATCTGTTAACGTTTCTAACATTCCTGATGCGCCGGTATGCAAAGGAGATTACATATGCAGTGGAGAAAGTGCAACTATCTACGCTTCATCTCCAGGTTCTGCCATCAACTGGTATACGCAATCCACTGGAGGAATAGCACTAGGCAGTAACAGTCCCTATACTACGATACCATTAACCTATAACAAAATTTACTATGCAGAAGCGATAAACAGAGTAGGATGCAAAAGCCAGGATAGATCTCCAGCACCCGTAACAATATTGAAAAAGGGGCAGCCCATTATGAAATGGTCTCATGGTCTCGCCAACAAGCAAGCGATTAAACCATTAATAACTAATGATGGCTATATAGTCGGTATAAATTATAACGGAAACATTGAGCTGATAAAATATGATACCGATGGCAACCAACTATGGTTGAGAATTTATGGAGGATCTCAGGACGACAAAATTTCATATCTGATTCAGGCTGTAGATGGAGGAATTATAATAGCAGGCACTACAAAGTCGAGCGATGGGGACATTACCGATGGAAATAATGGAGAATATGATATTTTCCTCTTGAAAGTAGATGATAATGGTAATCAACAATGGAATAAAACCTATGGTGGTAGCAAAAATGAAGAGCTAATTGATATTATTGTAACTCCGGAAAATAATTATCTCATTGGAAGCAACACATTTTCTAACAATGGAGATGTGACAGATGGAAATAATGGAGCAAGCGATTATTGGCTCTTGGAAATCGACGCATTTGGCAATAAGATTTGGAATAAAACATTTGGAGGATCAAATGATGACAAACTTGTTAAGGTGTGTTCAGTGCCTAATGGCGGATATATTGCAGCTGGAAATTCAATTTCAACTAATGGAGACATAACAGATCATAAAGGGGCTGAAGATTTTTGGATAGTTAAAACGAACAATTCAGGGACTAAACAATGGGCCAAATCTCTTGGAGGAAGTAAGGAGGAAGAATTAACCAATGTGCTAATAATGGCCGACGGCACTTATCTCCTTGGTGGCATGACCCAGTCAAGCAATGGAGATATATTGAATTACCATGGTGTTCAGGACTGCTTTGTCGCAAAACTAGATAAGTCAGGAAATAAAATCTGGGCTAAAGCATATGGCGGAAGTGACGTTGAATTCTCCTACTCAAAGGTAATCTTATTACCAGCCGCAAGTGGAGGTTTCACTATGGCAACCGTCTCCAGTTCTGATGACGGTGACATAAATGCTTCAAATAGTTTTGAAGGGCTTTGGATATTTAGAGCAAATAGTCTGGGGATTATAACGTCTTCACGAGTATATGCTTCCGCCGTGATTAGTGGTGACATATTAAATATTTCAGGCGGAGGACTGTTAGTTGGTGTGGCAACCAGAGAAAACATCACCGATGTTACTACACCACCACATGGACCCGAATTTCTTTTTTATGACCATTGGATCTTCCAAACAGATCAATACGGAAACATCGTGTGGGATGGGACATACGGTTCTTCCTATGAAGATTTTTTCGGTACCATACAAACAACTCCTGACGGAGGAATATTGCTAACAGGTACTGGCGGGCGATTTGATGGAGATATAAACGGGCCCGCAGGTTTTGGAGGTGCTTGGATATATAAGCTAAAAGACGATGCCGGTTGCGGCAGTTTCAGAACAACAAGCTCCTTTGAAAGCAACGATGTTATGGATGCCACAAATACTGCTCCATCTCTTAATATTGCCTATCCTAATCCATTTTCAGATAAACTGAATTTAAAAGTAAATCTTGAGGCAGAAGCAACCGTAGCTGTTAAGATTTATAACGAGCAAGGGCTTGAAGTCAGCAGCTTCAATGGTAACTATGGAAAAGGGGATAATGAAATCAACATGAACACATCTGAATTGAAGGCTGGACTATATTTATGCAAAATAGTTCATAGTGATAAAACTTATAGTTTGAAACTGGTGAAATATTAAATTCAAACAACAGAGAATATTTCCGGCTTTTGCTTACAACAAGGCCGGATTATTCTTTGAGAGGATGCTCAATTAGCTTTGTGACATATATTCGGAAAAGTTTACCAACCAGGTATCTATCACTCAAAGAAAGAAAAGAATTAACAGGATAAAACGATTGTCAGGGAAGATACTTCATTGGCTTATGAAACATAAATAAAGCCCCTTCCATTTAATCAGAAAAGGCTGCCCTCCTGGAGAACAGCCTTTCTTTTACTTATTATTGCGTATGAAAAAATCAGAAAGGATATTGGTTTGACTCAATCAGATATGCAGCCAGTCTTCTTCTTGCATCTTTGGTATTGTATGGATTCACTTTCGTAAATCTCTTCAAGCCCATCAGCATCATTCTTTGCATATCACCTTCAGACATTGCGTTGATAGCATTTTTACCTGCTATGTTTACTTTGTCTGCAGCATCATTCAGATATATCTTAGCGATTTCGAGTGCATGTTTTGCTGCCTCTTCACCTTTAATGTTTTTCAGCTTTTCAGCTCTCAATAAAGTTGATTCTGCTATATAAATAAGGATTGCTATATCTGCAAGGTTCATTACAATTTCCTGCTCATAAGCAAGCTTGTCCATATATTTCTGAGCAGCTGCTCCAGCAATCATCAGCAATGCTTTTTTGAAATTTTTGATAGTTTTTTTCTCAGCAGCAAGGAAACCATCATCATCGTTTCCGAACTCAGGAATTCCTGTCAGTTCTTTCTGAACAGCCATTGCAGGTCCCATCAGATCAATTTCGCCTTTCATAGCTTTCTTCATGAACATATCAAGCGTAAGCAATCTGTTGATCTCGTTGGTTCCTTCAAAGATCCTGTTAATCCTTGAATCTCTGTAAGCTCTGTCCATCGGATAATCCGCTGAGAATCCGTATCCACCAAATATCTGTACACCTTCATCTGCTACGTAATCTAAGGCTTCAGAACCGGCTACTTTAAGAATAGCACATTCAATGGCAAACTCCTGAGCAGCTCCAAGCAATGCTTCTTCTTCAGACTTACCCTCACTCATGAGCTTCTCTTCTGCAGCATTAATATCCGCTCCTGCCCTGTACATTGCAGACTCTACTGCGAATATTTGTACTGCTTGTTCAGCCAGTTTATGCTGAATAGCACCGAAATTTGCAATCGGTTGTTTAAACTGAACTCTTTCCTTTGCATACTGAATAGAAAGAGTACTGGTTCTCTTAGAAGCGCCAATAGCTGCACCAGCCAACTTAATACGACCAATGTTCAGGATATTGAAAGCAATCAGGTGACCTTTACCGATCTGACCAAGGACATTTTCTGCAGGCACTTTGCAATCGTTAAAGAACACCTGACGCGTACTTGATCCTTTGATACCCATTTTATGCTCTTCATTCCCAAGCGTTACTCCCGGACCTTTCTCTACAATAAAACCTGTAAATTTATCCCCATCAATCTGAGCAAACACAATAAACACATCTGCAAAACCGGCATTGGTGATCCACATTTTCTGACCATTGATGATATAATGTTTTCCATCCGGAGTCAACTCAGCTTTTGTCTTTGCAGCAAGAGCATCTGATCCTGAACCTGGCTCAGTCAAACAATAACTGGCTTTAAGCTCACCTGTAGCAAGTTTCGGAAGATACTTTTGCTTTTGAGCATCTGTTCCGAAATATAAAATAGGTAAAGTACCGATTCCTGTATGTGCAGCTAGTGCTACTGCAAATGAATGCCCTCCACCAACAACTTCTGTCATCAAAAGAGAAGTATTAAAATCTTTTCCGAAGCCATTGTATTTTTCAGGAATGGAAGTTCCCAGCAAACCCAGCTCACCTGCTTTTACAAGAAGAGACTCCATTAGTCCTGGCTCCTGAACATCGATTTTATCGAGGAAAGGAAGTACCTCAGTTCTCAAAAAATCTTTTGCCATGTCGGCAATCATCTTTTGCTCTTCATTAAACTCTTCAGGGATGAATATGCTATCGGCATCAGTTTCTTTAACAATGAACTCGCCTCCTTTGATTTTCTTAGTTAGTGTCGTCATTTTCTTAATAGTTAATATTTGTATTAAGTCTTAGGTTTAAAAATATTCTATCAGGACTTCATCCTAAGTCCTCCTCTTTAAGAGAAGGACTATATTTTTTTACAGCATCTCGAATATGCCGGCAGCACCCTGGCCTGTTCCGACACACATGGTAACCATGCCGTATTTTTTATTTCTTCTTTTCAATTCATTGAAGATCTGAACAGATAGTTTTGCTCCTGTGCATCCCAGAGGGTGACCTAAAGCTATAGCTCCACCGTTGACATTTACTTTGTCCGGATTAAGTCCTGTTTCTCTGATTACAGCAAGAGATTGGCTTGCAAAAGCTTCGTTCAATTCAACAAGATCAATATCATCAAGCTTCATACCTGCCATTTTCACTGCCTTTGGTATGGCATCGATCGGACCGATACCCATAATTCTTGGTTCTACACCTGCTGTAGCATAAGATACCATTCTAGCAATTGGTTTTACATTCAGCTCTTTCACCATTTTTTCAGACATAAGCAATACAAAGGCTGCTCCGTCTGAAGTCTGAGAAGAGTTACCTGCAGTAACCGATCCGTTTGCAGCAAATACAGGTTTTAGTTTATTCAGAGAAGCTATGTTTGTATCAGCCCTCGGACCTTCGTCATTGGCAACTACATATTCTCTGGTCTTTTTCTTTTCGTTCTCGTCAAGGTAAGTTTCCTTCACAGTAATGGGAACGATATCATCTTTAAACAAACCGTTCTTGATAGCATTTAATGCTTTCATGTGAGATTGAAAAGCAAAGGCATCCTGATCTTCTCGTGAGACTTTATACTGATCTGCAACAGCTTCAGCAGTTAATCCCATTCCCCAGTAGTAATCTGCATGCTCTTTTGTTAATTCGTAGTTTGGAACAATTTTCCAACCACCGAAAGGAATAGGACTCATACATTCAGCGCCACCGGCAATGATACAATCTGCCATGCCTGCACTAATTTTAGCATGAGCGATTGCAATGGTCTCAAGACCCGAAGCACAGTATCTGTTTACAGTCATACCTGGAACCTTTACTGTGTTTAACCCCATCAGAGAAATCATTCTTCCGATATTCAATCCCTGCTCAGCCTCTGGTGTTGCATTACCAACAATCACATCATCTATTCTTTCCTTGTCAAGACTGGGAACAGAATTAACGAGGTGTTTTATTACTTCTGTTGCAAGATCATCGGGACGAAAAAATCTGAACACCCCTCTCGGAGCTTTCCCTACTGCTGATCTGTAACCTGCTACTATATATGTATTCATAGTCATTGGATTTAAAGTTTAAGAAATTTCATTAAAGCGCCCTTAGTTTCTAAGCGGTTTACCTGTAGTAAGTATGCTTTGGATTCTTTCAAGCGTTTTCTTTTGTCCTGTAAGAGAAAGGAAAGCCTCTCTTTCAAGGTCAAGGAGATATTGCTCAGAGACAAGGGTTGGAGCAGAAAGATCTCCGCCACACATGATATAAGCAAGTTTTTCAGAGATCAGCTTGTCATGCTCGCTGATATAGCGTCCGGAAACCATTGAGTTGGCTCCGGCAAGGAACATACCAAGACCATTTTTACCTAGCACTTTAATATCTCTTCTTTGCTTAGGCTGAGTATATCCTTCTTTTGCAAGTTCCAGTACTTTAGTTTTAGCATCTGTAATAACTCTGTTAGCATTTACAGTGATTCCATCCTGAGGTCTCAGGTATCCCATTCTCTTTGCTTCGTGTGCTGAAGTTGCCACTTTTGCAGTAGCAATGTTCATATAAGCATTCTTTAAAGAGTTCAACTGAATATCCCCTTCTTCATAAGCATCAGATACTCTCAGTGTCATTTCCTTTGTTCCACCACCGGCAGGGATCAGACCAACTCCAAATTCTACAAGACCTATATAAGTTTCTGCATGTGCCTGAATAGCATCTGCGTGAAGGCTCATTTCACAACCACCTCCAAGCGTTAGTCCATGTGGACAAACAACCACGGGGATTGAGGAATATCTCGCTCTCATCATAGTGTTTTGGAAGGTACGGATCATGAAATCGATTTCATCATATTCCTGTTCGATCGCATACATTAAAAGAAGAGCAAGGTTGGCACCTGCAGAGAAATTAGGTGCTTCATTGGCAATTACAAGACCAACATAATCCTTTTCCGCCAGATTAATTCCTTTGTTAATGCCTTCCACAACTTCACCTCCAAGTGTATTCATTTTGGTATGGAACTCAAGATTCAAAACTCCATCTCCAATATCATATAGAGAAGCTCCTGAATTTTTCCATACTACTTTATTTCCTTTAAGGTTTTCAAGGATAATAAAGTCTTCTGTTCCCGGAATTTCTTTATACGACTTTGAAGGGATGTCATAATACCTTCTCTTTCCGTCTTCTACTTTATAGAATGATTTGTTGCCTCCTGCAATCATATCATAAACCCACTGAGCCGGTTTTTTACCAAGCTCTTCCATTACTTTAAGACCTTTTTCAAGACCAACAGCATCCCAGGTTTCGAAAGGACCAAGCTCCCATCCGAAGCCCGCTTTCATGGCATCATCTATTCTGTATAATTCATCGGAAATTTCAGGAATTCTGTTTGTAACATATCTGAAAATTCCTGCAAAAGATTTCCTGTAAAACTCCCCTGCCTTATCCTGACCAGCAAGCAGAACTTTCATTCTGGTTTTAAGGTCATCTATCGTTTTGGTTTGCTCAAGGGTTGGGAATTTTACTTTTTGCTGAGGAGCATAATCCATTGTCTTTAGGTCCAGAGAAAGGATCTCTGTTTTTCCTTCAGCACTTTTTGATTTCTTATAAAAGCCTTGTCCTGACTTATCTCCATACCATTTCTTCTCATCCATTACCTTCAGATAATCCTTTAGTTTAAAGGCATCTTTAGACTCATCATTTGGAAGACCTTCATAAAGATTGTTGGCTACTTTTATCAAAGTGTCAAGGCCAACAACATCTGCAGTTCTGAATGTTGCCGATTTTGGTCTTCCGATTACCGGACCGGTAAGTTTATCTACTTCATCTATATTGAGATCCAGCTCACCCATTACGTTCAATACCTCCATAATGGAATAAATTCCTACTCTGTTTGCAATGAAAGCAGGAGTGTCTTTACATAAAACAGTAGTCTTACCGAGAAAAAGATCACCGTAATGCAACAGGAACTTTACAACTTCAGGATCAGTCTTCTGAGTCGGTATTATTTCAAGAAGTTTTAAATATCTTGGAGGGTTGAAGAAGTGGGCACCGCAGAAATTTTTCTGAAAATCTTCACTTCTGCCTTCAGCCATTAAATGGATAGGAATACCAGAAGTATTAGAGGTAACAAGAGTTCCAGGCTTTCTGAATTTTTCTACATTTTCGAAAACAATCTTTTTAACATTCAGATTTTCTACAACAACTTCAATGATCCAGTCATAATTTCCAATCTCCTTCATGCTATCATCGAAGTTCCCTGTGCTGATTCTCTTCTGAAAATCCGCATCATATAATGGTGCAGGGTTTGATTTAATGGCAGTTTGTAAGGCATCGTTAACGATCCTGTTCTTTACCACTTTACTTTCTAAAGTTAAACCTTTAGCTTTTTCTGCTTCATTAAGTTCTTTTGGTGCGATATCCAGCAACAACACTTCCACTCCGATATTTGCGAAATGGCAGGCTATTCGTGAACCCATCACACCAGAGCCCAATACAGCAACTTTCTTGATTTTTCTGGTCATACTAAAAAGTGTTAGTGTTTTCGGTTTTATTATTATTATTATAAATTTCTTTGTGATCGATAATACTATTTATTTTTTCTGCGACTTCAAAAAATACTTTTAATTTTTCCTCGGGAATTTCCTCACGCACAGCCTGATTAAACCTTCTGACAACCTTCTTAGCCATCTCTTTTTTCTCTTTGCCCTTTTCAGTCAGAAATATTTTCACAAGCCTTTTATCCTTTTTATCCTGGACTCTTCGAATTAATTCGCTTTCTTCCAGACTTTTCAGCATGCGGGTCAGACTTCTCGGTTCCATACCGATCATAGGACCAATTTTGGTAGCTGGGGTCCCTTCTACAGTATCTATATACAAAAGAACATAACCTATTGACGCTGTATAGCCGTATTTTGCAGCCTGTTCATTGTACAACCTGGAAATCGCATGCCAGGTAGTCTTTATGTGGAAACAAACCGTTTGATAGGGCTTCATAATTCTGCTTTTTGGATAGAAACGAATTATTCTAAAAAATGTTATGCATGCATACCATTTTCCAACAAAACAAAATCATTCAACAAATCATTCTTTTCTCCCTTAAATGCGTTTAATTTTGCAAAAAAATAGTTCAATGGAAAATTCGATTTTGCTGATTGACTGCCCTGACGAAAAAGGGCTGATTTTTAAGATAACAGGGTTGTTGTACAAAAACCATCTTAATATTATAGAAAACTCAGAATTTGTAGATAAAAACAGAGGTTGGTTTTTTATGCGGACTCAGTTTACAGGTTTTTTTCCTGAAAAACCTCTTTTGGAAGAACTCCGAGAAATACTGCCTACAGGTGCCACAATTAAGCTCACCCAAAAAGAACGAAAAAAAGTTGTACTGATGGTTACAAAGGAACACCATTGCCTCAGTGACTTGCTTGTGAGAAATTATTTCAATGACCTGAACATGTCTGTTGAAGCGGTGATCAGTAATTACATGATTCTTGATAAGTTAGCATCAAAGTTTGACATTCCTTTTTATTATGTAAGCCACGAAAACAGGTCAAGAGAGGATCACGAGAAATACATTCATCAGGTACTTTCGGAGCTTGACTTTCATTACATAGTGCTAGCCAAATATATGCGTATTCTTTCGCCGGACTTCATAGCAAAATATCCAAATAAGATCATCAACATCCATCATTCGTTTCTTCCCGCATTTGTAGGAGCAAGTCCTTATGCACAAGCTTTTGAACGAGGAGTAAAAATCATTGGCGCAACTGCACATTTTGTAAATGAAGACCTTGATCAGGGACCCATTATTGCCCAGAATGTGCTACCGGTAGCCCATTCGCATAGCGCAGCAGACATGGCCCTTGCAGGAAAAGATGTTGAAAAAATAGTGCTGGCAAAGGCTTTGAAGCTTGTGTTTGAAGAAAGGGTTTTTGTAAGCGGAAATAAGACTGTGATATTTGACTAATAACTTTTAAATAAAATGAAATACATTTTTTCAACAGTTGCGATTTTAATTACTCTTTCAATTAATTGTTTTTCACAAAAGAGAGATAAAGAGAACTATGAAGAGCTTAAGTTTCTAGTAGGCCAATCTGTTTTAAACCTTCAATTTGATTATCAGGGAATGACGGTAGGTGAAAAACCTGAACAATTGTACATAGAAGAAAAGAGAGATACCAAAAACTCCAGAGCTGAAGGTTCAGGAAATAAATGGGAACATGATTGGGAATTCAATAAAAATGAAGACTTCCCAAGAAGATTTACAGTACTCTTTAATAAACACCTTGCCAAAAAGAATTTAGTAGTAGGTAAAGACAGTAATGCAATCTATACACTGACTGTAAAGACATTAAGAATTGAGCCTGGTTTTCACACTGGAACTTTGGCAAGTTCCCCAGCCTTGGCTGATCTAGAGTTTATTTTTACCAAAACTGACGAACCAGAAAAGGTTCTTTGTAAACTAAGAATAAAAGGTGTGGAAGGCTCCGCTGGTTTTGCTTCTTTTGATGCAGGTATGAGAATGCAGGAATGCTATGCAAAAGCAGGTAAAATATTAGCAAGTTATATTATGGATAACGCGTATAAAAAATGATAGAGCCTGGCTTTGCCACCGCTCCAGGGTTTATTAACAATCCAGCTTCAGTAGATTATGAATTTCGATTTATTGGAACCAATAATCCTGAAAAAGCCCTACTTAGATTGAGGATAACAAATGTTGCAGGTGATGCTCAGTATACAGAATATCATGTATCGGCCCGAATTCAGGAATGCTATAATATTTCGGGTAAGCTTGTCGGAAAATATATTAATGAGTATCTGTTCAGATAGTTATGTTTTCTTATAGTTGCCACAAAATTTTTATGGCAACTATTCCTTTAAGGAAATTCTCAACTCCTAACTTTTATATGTAAATAACCCAATTAATGCATGTGACAAAATCCTCTCCTTCAGAAAAATCTCTCATTCCTGAAAATTTCTCTCCTGTGCAATACTCCGATTCATTTACAACAGCATTCAAAAGCAACAGATCCCTTCATGTCGATGATCTGGTCTATGCCTTTTTCGACACCTCCCCAAAATGGATTGAAAAACTATTTATTCTCAGAAATGCAATTGTAAAAATGTTAGGCTTAAAAGTTTCTGAGGTAAATGACAGAAAACGTCAAAGAGAGCTCTTTAAAGTTGAGAAGGGTAATAGCCTTGGTTTGTTCAAGGTTTTTGATAAAAGTGAAAACGAAGCGCTTCTCGGAGAAGATGACAAACATCTGGATTTTAGAATTCTGTTTCATCTTATTAATAAAGGAGATAACCATTATGTATTCACCCTTACTACGCCGGTAAGATTTCATAATGCCTTCGGAAGATTCTATTTTACTATTATTAAACCATTCCATCAATTCATTGTACCGGCTATGATGAAGAATATAATTAAGAAAGTAACGACCGATAAAAACTGAATACTCTTGATTGTCCGTCTGATTATTTAAATAAAAATCATTGGTTAATCCTGATTTCAAAAAATATTTTTTCCTCCTGTATCTTTTTCTCCTTTCTGCATTATGAAACCGAAGATGAAATTCTTCAGTCATGACTTAAAAGCGGCGCGCCATTATTATTTGTGGAAACTTAATACTATACTAATATGGCAGGATCTAAAGAAACACCAAGACAAAAGATGATAGGTATGATGTACCTCGTCTTAACTGCATTGCTTGCTCTTCAGGTAAGTTCAGCACTGATATACAAATTCCAGTATCTCAACGATAGTCTTGAAAAGACTGTATCAGAAACAAAAGACATCAGCAGTGAAAAACTTAGAAACATTGCTTCTGCAGTAAAACAGAAAGGCAATAAAGCCGATGAAGTAAAATTAAAGGAAGAAGCCGAAGTCATCTCCCAAAAGACACGTGATCTTGTTACTTTCATAGATAACCTTAAAAAGGATATGATCACCAGGACCGGCGGACTGGAAGAAGATGGAAGTCTCAAAGGTGCAAAGGAAGAAACAGAAGTTGAAGTGATTATGATTGGTGCTGCGAAAAATGGTAAGGCTTATGAGCTCAAGAAAAAATTGAATGATTATGTCGCTTTTGTCAACGAAAGGTCTGATAAAAAATTTGGAGCCATTGCACTTGATGCATCCGAAGATCCTCTATTAAAAAACAATCCGGACCAAAGAAACAAAGATTTTGCAGAATTGAATTTTGGTCAGACGCCATTAGTCGCAGCTCTGGCTGCATTAAGCGAAATGGAATCGAGAGTGGTAGGAATAGAAGCTGTTGTTCTGGATGAGAAAAGCAAAAAGCTTGATGCAGATGAGCATAAAGTGGACAAATTAATACCAATGGTAAGAACGGGCACAAAAATAATTCCTGCAGGTATGAAGTATGAAGCTGATGTATTTATGGGAGCTGTGATGTCCTCCGCAAAACCAAATATCCATATTGGGGAATCAACCCTTAATGTTGATGACAATGGAATAGGAAAATATTCTTTCACAGCCAGTGGCGGAAATTATGTGAACGGTGAAATAAAGAAGACCTGGACAGGAAAAATTAAAATGAAAAATCCTGATGGAACAGATACCATTTATAGTATTACAGAAGATTATATTGTAACACAACCAGTTATTCAGGTTCAATCTGGTAATCCACCAGCACTTTATAAAAATTGCAGCAATAAGTTGAATGTTCAGGTACCTGCTCTTGGCAATAATTATAATCCGGATTATAGGGTAGATGGTGCAAGCTTTATAAAAGGAAGTAGGAAGGGAGAAGTAACGATAATCCCATCAGGAAGCATACCTACTATTTCTTTAAAAGTAAGCAGCAATGGCTATTATATTGGAGAAGAAAAGTATCTTGTAAGACTTATTCCACCACCAACAGTTGAAGTAAGGGTCAATGGAAAGGTTGTAGATCCTCGTATGGGAGTAGAAGCAGTAACAGTTAAGAACATTAGTGTAAGAATTATACCCAACCCTGATTTCCAAAAATTACTTCCGCAAGAATCTATCTATACTATTACTGAATGGGCTATGACTGTTGGGCGTGGAAGAAGGGGAGGTCCTGCAAAAACTTTCAAATCGGCTACCATTAGCGTTAATGACATTAGTACACAACTTAATGCGAATGACAATCTAATTATTGATATAAAACAAGTTAAAAGAAGAAATTACAAGGGAGAACTTGAAGATGTGAAGATGCCTGATAAACCTGAGGTGGTAACTCTTTACTAACATGTGAAAGAGAAAGAGGACCGTTAGGGCGGTCCTCTCTGCTTTTTTTAGGGTTACTTTATTTGACAGTTATATCTTTGATTCGAATTTCGTGATAATATATCAATTTACCTAATTCTTTTAAAAAAGGATAACCATTTTCTTTATACTCGTATCCTTCTTCACTTAAAATATCTTTGCTGTTGGTGTATAAAACAGCAGAAACAAAAAATTCAACATCCTTCTCTTTGTCTTGAATATAGGCACAGTCAGCGATGAAACCATAATCAAAACCTGCTTTGTTATAAATTCTTAATCCACTTGGAAGAGTATCTTTAGATGCCCCTGCAAATAAAAATTTCTCCTGAGTGTCATAAATCTTTTCATTATTCATCCATTCTAATATACCTGCTTCTCTTGGATAGTATCCTAAAGCTGACTTAAGAAATTCGAAATCTTCTGAGCTGATATTGAATCTGTTTTCCAGGGCTGTTTCTTCAGGGTATATAACAGATATAAGCATCCTATGCGCTTCACTGAGTGGAAAGTTGTTACTGTTATGAAAATCCTTCGCTACTCTCACAAACCTTTTTCCGTCCATATAACCTGTTCCGATTTTTGTTTCTTTAGTCGGATTATACAACTTTTTCCTACAGGTTACTTTCTCTCCATTATATAAAGTTTTACCTAGACTATCAGTGATAATGTATGGCCCAGTAGTTCTGCTATCTTCAGCACTTCTGGCAAAAAACCTCTGAATTATTCGTGTCTTTTTATAGCCCAGTTGTTCCAGTCTATGATTGATATATTCCTGCCCAAGAAAATCATAAAGACGGTTAAAAGCATTCTTATCATTGAGAACCAGCATTCTTATGATATTTTCACGGATAGTCGAAGGTTTTTCTTCCTTTGAAACATGGGGAGCAAGGATCTTCAGATAAGAATCTTTGGAAAGACCGCCTATATGAAGGCCATTTATTTTTTCCAGAGCAAGAGCAGCTATCGGAAGTTTAACAAGAGTAGCCGGATAAAAATACTCATCATCATTAATCCTGAAATCAGATGCAACGAACGTCCGTTTGCCATCAGAATTTTTCCGTACCTGAGTATAAGCAACCTGAACCCTGAATTTGTAGGGGTGTTGAACCACCCTTCTGATTGCAGCAGTTGTATCTTTATGCAGAAGAAGAGTAATATTTTCATCCTGAGCAAAGGCTGTAACAGAAGAGAAAAGCAGCGATAATAAAACACCGTTGAAGATCACTTTACTTTTCATCAGTTATAAACATTTTGTTTATTCCTTAATCAGAAATTACTTACAAATGTTTAAACCTTAGTGTGTTTTATTAGTACGACGATTATATTCAGTTGCACTAACCAACCTTAATGTTAAAAGGCAATTTAAAAAGTCACATTGACTCAAGCTAAACCTGCATAGGTTCGTCAATCTTTAAAGTGTCTTGGTTCCTTTGCTGTTCAAGACTGTCCTTATATGGCCTTTCCTTTTGAATATCACTTGTACAACCCGTTATTAATATTGCAAAGGCAGAGAAATAATAAAAGAGTTTATTTGCTTTCCACATAATTAATTATAAAAATAGGTTTATAACTTTTAGGGCATATCTATGACTTCTCTCTTATGATTCTTTCTATCGACGATAAAATAAAGTAAAACACCAATTGCAACCGTAATGAGTCCTGCAAGAGATGCTTCACTCTTTTCTTTTCCAAGATAAAATAACATCCAGCACTGTTGCAGAATAAAAATAACCGGAACGAATGGATATCCCCATGTTCTGTATTCCTTCTTGTTCCCATATTTTTTTTCCATTCTCAGCCTGAATATAAAAACTCCTGCAACTGTAAGGGTTGTAGATAAATTGATGGTAAAACCTATATAAGTAATTACAGACTCAAATGTAGATGTATAAATTAGTGAAAGCGCAATAAAAGACTGAAGCAGTATTGCAATCCATGGTGATCTAAATCTATTGTTAACTGAAATTTTCTTAAGAGCGGGATAATCTTCCCCCATTGTCTGAGACACTCTGGGTCCGGTGATTATCAATGCATTTACAGAGGCTATCAGACCAAGTGAGATCAGCAGGGCCATCATTTTTCCACCAACTAAACCAAAAACCTTTATTCCTGCGATGAAACCAATCTCCACTCTCCCTGCAAGGTCCTCAACAGGTACGTTATAAAGAAAAATAAAATTCAAAAATAAATATAAGACCAACACAATCAATGTACCGAAGAATAAAGCCTTGGGGAGATTTTTTTCCGGTTCTGAAACTTCACCTGCTATATAAGCTGCAGAATTCCATCCTGAATAAGCAAAAGAGGCATAAATAAGTGATACAGCAAAAGCTGGATCCATAATAGCAGACAAGTCTGGCCGGGAAAAGGATAACTGAAAGTGCTTCGATTCCACAAAAAAATAACCCGCAAATATGAATGTGATGATAAGAACTACATTAAAAATTGTGGCAAGGTTATGAAATCTGCTGCCAGTTTTTAAACCAAAAAGATTAAGCGCGGTGAGACCAGTTATAAGACATGTGGCTAATAAAGCTTTATCCATTTGATTAATTTTGGAGATATAAAAACCAAATGCCATCGCAGACACTGCAATAGGAGCTGCAAAGCCTACTGTCAGTGAAATCCATCCACTCATAAATCCAACAATCGGGTGATAAATTTTTGAGAGATAGTGATACTCACCTCCTGATCTTGGCATATGAGTAGCAAGCTCAGCATAGGTAAGGGCACCGCAAATAGTTACTACTCCACTTATTAACCAAAGCAAGAGCAAGGCAGAAACCGATTTTATACCTGCTGCCTGAAATCCTAGTCCGGTAAATACGCCTGTTCCTATCATGCTTGCCACAACCACGCATATAGCACTGATAAGACCTATTTTATTTTTCCCGTTACTGCCCCCATTTCCCATATACCATTAGAGATTATAAAGACCTTCAATTTTTAAAACCATAATCCAAGCATAAAATAAAACATCCTTAACGAAATCCACAACTTCATATGTATTAGTGGCACTTTTTCTTTACTTTTTAAGTGCAAATAAGATTAGAAGAAGATGGTGGGAACAATAAAGAAAACACTGAGATACCAATAGAAAAAATTATTAAAGGGGCCTACACCTATGTGAATAGAATGTATCACCTGAATTTTTCCAGAACAAACTGGACTCTGTTTTTAATGATTTTTATGAAAAAAAGGACCATAGACTGCATGGTCCTTTATAAATTATACTTGAGAAGAAGTTATTTTATCTGCAGATCGGCCTCTCCTATTTTGTGTCCGTCTGAATATAGTTCTATAGTGTAGGTCCCTACTTTATATGAGCCACCTTTCATATAATAGAAAGTTACAGTCTGTTTAGTATTATCGAAATGAATAGTCTGATTTTCAGTAAAAGCCAGCTCCTTTCCCTCTGCTTTAAAAAAACCACCACCACTGGATAGATCAAAAAGTACCACTCCGCTTGGTTCTATCAGACGCATAGTCAGATTCTTTTTATCCTTTCTTGCTACAATGTTATCAGCTAAAACAAAGGTAATCTTAAGTTTATCAACATTCTTTGCTTTGTATTGATCCTTTTCAAATTCTTTACCTTTCGCATTTATTGCAGTTACCTTAATATTTTCAGCTTTTAAAATTGATGCTTGCGCTACTTTTTCTTCAAGTTCTTCCCTTGTTACATGAAGATAATTCAAAGAATCTATCATCTGCCGAGTTCTTTTTGTCAATGTCTTAACATTAACCTTCAATGAATCGCGTTCTCTTTTGAGTGCAGTGATCTGATTATCTTCTTTGGCAAGTTCTGACTTAAGCCTGGTTATCATCTGTTTCATATGACTTATTGCCTTGCCATTTCCTTTCCGAACTTCTGCAATGAACAGATTTAAAGAATCAATTTTTTTATCTAGAGAATCCTTCGTCAGACCAAGCTCCTCACGTTCCATTCTGATTCTTTCATAAGCCAGAGCAAGCTCATCAAGTTCCTGAGTTTTTAAAGAATGGCTTGTACTATCAGCTTCCATCTGCTGACTTCTGATTTCGAGCTCATCACTAAGCTGCATGTTGGAATAAATCAATGTACAGATTACTCCAATTAAAGCAACAATAACAAGGACAAGTATAGTTTTAGAACTATCCTTTTTCGGGCGTTGTCCACCAGTATTGCCAGTATTTTCCATAACAGTTTTTCACCTATATAAAACAAACTTTTATCGCCCCTTTTAATAATTTTATGGAGAAAACTAATGAATATTTTATTAATAATAAAATTTAATGCTTCACTTAGACCTTTATCTTTACTCTGATTTATAAATAATTATGCTAATCAGGAATAGGAAGTCCGGGATCTAAATCGAAGAATTCAATTACATTAAATAAAATTCATAAAATGTAAATATGTTTGATCAAGACAGACCGGAAATAATCCGGAAAAAAATCCAAATAAAGTTTTAATCGTTAGAAGAAACAATTTAATTAGGACATGATTTTAAAGGAAAGGTTTTCTGTTATGTACTGAGAATCTTTTTTGAAGAAAATATTTTTATGAATCGATTTGATATATGTGTGATTGGGGGCGGCCCTGCCGGATATGCTGCTGCAATGAGGGCTTTGGACCTCAACAAGAGAGTACTTTTTGTTGAAAAAAACAAAATCGGAGGGGCAGGAGTTTACAATGGAGCACTATCATCCAAAACCTTCTGGGAACTTTCCAGAGATGTATCTCTTGCCAGAAAGAGGCTTCAAAAATATGCATGTACAGAAATAAAGGTAGATTTTAAGGAAATTCTTAATGATGTTAAAGAAGCCATTTTTCTCAGAAAAGTGCAGCTTGAAACCCACATTCTTCTGCTTCAGAGAAAGAAAAAAGACCTCTTTAGTTATATCAAAGCAGAAGCCAGATTAGTCTCTGCCAACGAAGTACTTCTCAAAAAAAGTAATGGCGATGAGGAAATTATTTCAGCTGATAACATAGTGCTGGCAACCGGAAGCAGACCCAGAAAACTTGCTCACATACCTATAGATGAAAAAATAATAGTAACTAGTGATGGCATAGAATGCTTTACTGACTTTCCGGAAAGTATGGTAATTCTCGGAGCAGGAGTAATAGGTTGCGAATGGGCAACTATATTTTCCAATTTTGGAAGGACAAAAGTAAATCTGATTGACAAAGCAGACCGTATCCTGCCCTTTGAGGATGAAGACATTTCCCTCACAACACAAACAAACCTTGAGGATAATGGTGTTACCATTCATAAAAACTCACAATTGGTAAGGATGGAAATAAAAAACGGTAGGGTAGAATATGAACTCCGATACAAAGACGGTCGTTCTGAAATATACAATGTAGAGAAAGCGCTTGTTTCAGTGGGTAGAGTTCCAAACACCGAAAACCTTGGCGCCAAGGAAGTAGGAGTAGTAATTAATGACAATTGTACTGTTGTCAATGAAGACACGAGAACAACCGTGGCAAACATATATGCAGTAGGAGATCTTACCTCGGATTTTGCACTTGCCAACGTCGGTGAACTTGAGGGCAGACATGCTGTGGAAAAAATGTTTGGTCTTAATCCTAAACCACTGACCTATAAAAACATTTCAACCATCATGTTCCTGAGTCCGGAAACCGCTGGCGTAGGAATGAATGAACAGGAAGCAAGAAGCAAAGGAATACCTTATCGGGTCGTAAGTATCGACTATAGTCTGATACCCAGAGCCATAGCAATGAGAAATACGAATGGCTTCTTTAAAATACTTGTAACCAATGATGAGGAGATGAAAATCCTCGGAATGCGCGCTGTAGGAGTGCATGCATCAAGTGCTATTCAGGCTGTGGCTTTATTAATATCCATGGACAAAGGAATTGAAGAACTTGCTGAACTAATACACCCCCACCCTTCGATCATAGAAGGCATCCAAGAATGCGTAAGAATGCTTAAGGGAAAATCCATACTGAAGCCAGAGATTTTCAAGGACATGCTTAAGTGCAGAGGTTGCAATGAGAAAGGCGAATATTTCGAGCTGGTGCAAAACGATACATTTACAAAAATATAATCTAAAGATAAGAGAGGACAAAATAAAGGAATATAGCCCTCTCTTTTCCTTTAAGCCATTTTTATTAGGCAGAAACTCCTGACTTAAGCTTTGCATTTAAGATAAAAGTAACGCCTGTTAATGCTTTAGAAACAGGACAGCCTTTCTTAGTGTCTTCCGCGAATTTTAAAAATTCACTTTCAGAGATTCCAGGAACATCAGCAATGCAGTTAATCTCGATAGTTGTAATGCTAAAACCATCTCCCACCTTTTCAAGTTTCACTTTATCCTCCACGTGAACCTTTACAGGTGTAAATCCTGAAGTAGCAAGACCATGGCTTAGAGCCATAGCAAAGCAGGCAGCATGAGCGGCGCCAAGAAGTTCCTCAGGATTTGTACCCTTTTCATTTTCAAAACGACGGGCAAAATTGTATGTAGCGTCTTTTACCAGACCACTTTCAGTATTGATGGAACCAGTTCCTGATTTCAAATCGCCTTTCCAGGCAGCATTTGCAGTGCGTATCATAATATTGGATTTTTTAGGTTAAAAATTTGTTTTAAAACTGAATATGGGAATTATACAACTTAAATTGTAACCAGAATAAATTTATTTGGTTTGTCAGATCAGAATTCTTTTATAAATTCATCGCAATTAACAAAAATAAATAAACCTACAAAAAATATGTCATTACGTTTAGGAGATATCGCACCGGATTTTACGGCGGAAACAACCCAGGGAACAGTAAACTTCCACGAATGGATAGGAAATAGCTGGGCTATTTTATTTTCACACCCAAAAGATTATACTCCAGTGTGTACGACCGAACTTGGAGCCGTTGCTAAAATTAAAGGTGAATTCGATAAGAGAAATACAAAGGTAATAGCAGTAAGCGTAGATCCACTTTCTGATCACAATGGCTGGATCAACGATATCAATGAAACTCAGAATACCAATGTTAATTTTCCATTAATTGCTGACCCTGATAGAAAGGTTGCAATTCTTTATGATATGATTCACCCAAATGCAAGCGAAAATGTAACTGTTCGCTCTGTATTTATCATAGGCCCAGACAAAAAAGTTAAGCTTATCCTTACTTACCCTGCAAGCACAGGAAGAAATTTTGATGAGATCATCCGTGTTCTTGATTCACTTCAATTAACTGCAAACTACAGTGTAGCTACTCCTGCAAACTGGAGAGACGGACAAGATTGTATCATCGTTCCCGCAGTAAAAGATGAAGATATTCCTGCGAAATTCCCTAAAGGTGTAACAAGGATAAAACCTTACCTGAGATACACTCCTCAACCTAACAAATAAGGTTAAATCAATTATAATTACATAAAAAAAGCTTCTCAAAAATTGAGAAGCTTTTTTTATGTCTGAACTGGGATTCGTGGGATTAAGAGATAGACAGGATTGCATCCAATCTTAAAATTAAAAGTCCTGGTAAAAACTATGATAGGATTTAAACAGGTTCTTTCTTAAAGTTAAAATAAGGATTTCGGCCTTAAGCTTTCCGATTTTTTACTTTAAACGTTCGACTTAAAACTTATAACTTAATTTATTTCTTCTTATATTCTCTGTTCAAGCCATCGACAAGCTCTTTAGTTATATCCAGACTATCTGCTCCAAAAACCACTCCAGGTAGCCCTTTCTGATAAGTAAGGATGTAGTCAAAATTATTCTCTCTTGACAGCTTATTAAAATAACCATAAAGCTTATCCATTAATTGCTTATTTAACTCCTGTTGCTGAATGGCAAATTGCTCTGATCTGTTTTCTTTAAGTGCCAATAACTCCTGCTGAGCGGCTGTTAATTCTCTTTCCTTAGATTCTCTGTGCTGTTCCGTCATTGCTCCTGCATTTTTCTGATAAAATTCGAAATCTTCCTGAAGCTTCTGTTCCTTTCTCATCAACTCATTTTCAATCCCTCTGGCTTTTGTTTCCATTTCTCTCTGAATCTTTTTGAAAAATTCATATTTGGCAGTAAGAGAGTCATAGTTAAAGAAAACTATCTTTCTTGCGTTTGGAACTTTCGGCATTTCAATATTTGCCACACTAATTGTATCTTCTGATTTTTCTTCAGGAGCAGCAGATACCTCACCAGGCTGCTTAAAATGAAGATAAAAAAGTACAGCAACTGCCACTATTAATAATCCATTAAGTATAAGAGAAATTTTAACAAGGTTATTATTCATTATTTTGTTCTTTAATTATTTCTAAATCTTTACAAACTAATTCCACTTATACAATATTCGCTATTATTTCATTAATAAAAAAAGCTTCCATCTAAATTGAAGGAAGCTTGGTAAATACTGAAGGAATTTAAACTTTTACCCTTCCTGCACCTGCCAATTGTATTCTTTCCCATCAAAGATTATTACTGCAGGACTCATATCTGTAAAATTTACTTCTATGCCTGTCTTGATTCTGTTATTCCTGCGAATAGATACATCATTGACAATTTTCCAGGAGTTCATTTTTACAAAATCATTCCCTCCATCTCCAAAGGTACTACCTGCTCCTAATATGTAAACATTCGGATCACCCTGATGAAGGATAAGTAAGCCTTTATTCCCTGTTTGCTTTTCAATTACAAGAATGGCGATATCATTGCGCATGTCTCCGTTCAAATCGGCTTCAAGATACGCAGGACGCAGATAGTCAGCCAATTCAAATTTATCTTTTAACCCTTTTCTTTCAAAGTCCTTTCTTGCCCATTCAGGCAGCTGTGAAGCATAACTTAACACGCTGAAAAACAGACAAGATATAGTCCATAAAATTTTCATAGTACTTAAATTGATATTACTGCTTTTACTACTTCCGGCCACAAGAGGTTTTTAAATGGTAAATTATTCTATTTAAACCATATAAAAAAATCCCGCTTATGGGCGAGATTTTCAAAGATGGTAGCTATTTAACTTATCTATGCATATTTATCTTCTGAAATAAAATCAATATCATCAATCGGAACTTCCTTTGTTAATGAGTTTGAGAGAATCGTAAGCACCTTTTTAGTCCCATTATAAATGGATTCAAGTTTGCCACGGATTTGCTTTCCGTACATTCTGAAAGTAGGAGAATTTGTTCTGATACACAACAAAACATCCTTTTCAAATAGCTCCTCTGTTAATTTTTTAAAGTCTAACATAAGGCTGGTGGTTTTTATAATTTAACCTGGTAAAAAAATACTTTGTTTTAAAGCACAGTGGCTTACAGGTGCGTAAAATTGGAAAAAATCAATTCAGAAGCAATGATTTACAATGATTTAATTTATACCAATTGAATAATAACAATAAAAAAACTTATACACATTATTTCTTCACCACTTTCTCTTTCCGGATAGGAGGAGCCATAAATTCTGGCCCCACAGGATCCTTTATATTTTCCTTAATAATATCGTCAATCCTTTTTAAATCTCCACTGCTAATTTTCCATTCGGAAAGATTTTTAAAAATATTTAACTGATCAGGAGTTCTTGCACCCAGAAGGGCTATGGATACACCGTTTTGAAGGATCCATTTGATAGCCAGCTCAGCAACAGTTTTCCCATAACGCTCTCCTGCAAACCGGTTCAAATTATTGACGGCATCCAGATATTGACTAAATCTTGGTTCCCTGAATTTCGGGTCTGATTTTCTAAGATCATCTCCCTTAAATGTAGATTTAATATTCAATTTTCCGGAAAGAAGCCCCCGACAAATAGCCCCATAGGTCATAACGAAAATATTGTTTTCAAGACAATATGGCAGTTCTTCTTTCTCTATTTCTCTTTCAAACAGATTATATGGAGGTTGAGAAAAATGAATCGGCGAATGACTGCCAAATTCAAGCATCTGATCAGTGTTAAAGTTGCTTACTCCAATGGATAGTATCTTGCCGCTTTTAAAAAGATCATACATAGCTTCTCCTGTTTCCTCTAAAGACACCAAAGCATCGGGCCAATGAACATAATAAATATCAATATAGTCAGTCTGAAGCCTTCTTAAAGAGTCTTCAACCTCCTTGTTTATTCTTTCTCTGGAGGCATTTCTGAAAACCTTACCATCCTTCCATTCCAGACCACATTTAGTAGAAATAACTATTTCACTTCTGTTATTTATTTTTTTAAGAGCTTTGCCGACAACTTCTTCCGAAAAACCAAACCCATAGACAGGAGCCGTGTCGATAAGGTTTACCCCCAGATCTATGGCCTTTACTATAGTATCTATAGATTCCTGTTCTACAGAACCTCCCCACATCCATCCACCAATAGCCCAGGTGCCCAATCCAATGCGCGAAGCGTTTTTATTAATAACAGGCAGATAAGTACTTTCCATATTGCTTCAATGTCTATCTCCTAAAAATCAAAAGTTCATAAAATTGTTTAAGGCAACTTTTACAAATTGAAAAAAGCAAACCGCCATCAGGATTTTCTCCATGATTTAACAAAGACTTCAAAGATTTTATTTGGCGTAAGTAAAAATGTATTTACCTTTAAACGCACAAAAAAATAATAAAACTATGGACTTTCCTACTTTCAGGGACTTTGTAATAAGATTTACCGGGCAAAGCAGAATGATTGCAAGGAAATATTTTCGCACCCGCCTCGATGTTCTCAGCAAAGAGGATATGTCTCCTGTTACAATTGCCGACAGAGAAATTGAAGATCTTTTCAGAAATGAAGTTTTAAGAAAGTTTCCTGGACATGGGGTATTCGGAGAAGAATTTGGTGAAATAAAAGGTTCCTCTTCCTATTATTGGGTTATAGACCCCATTGATGGCACCAAAAGCTTTATTCACGGAGTACCTTTATTCTGTACCTTGATTGCATTAATGAAAGATGATGAGCCCGTTTTTGGAGCTATTCATAATCCAATTCTGGATGATCTTGTATTAGGAGATGGAACATCCGCATATCACAATGGAACAAAAATAAGCCTGAGATCATGCGATTCTTTAAGCCAAGCCACATTACTTACCACTGATCCCCTTGGAGCTGAAAAATACAGAGAGCCCAACGGGTTTGATAACTTAGCCAAAGCATGTAAGCTTTACAGAACATGGGGAGATGCTTATGGTTATTATCTTGTCGCAACAGGATTTGCAGATATTATGATAGATCCGAAGATGTCTAAATGGGATATCATGGCTTTGATTCCAGTAATCAAAGGAGCGGGAGGAACTATCACAGATTACTATGGAGAGGATCCGGTAAAAGGAGACAGCATTGTGGTCTCCAATCCTTCAATTCACAAAGAGATAATAAATTATTTAAAACCTTAAATTTTACTAACCAGGTTTTGAAAGGTCGTTTTCAAAACCTGGTGATTTATTTTACAAAAACTCTTTTTTACTGCTTAATGACATTTATGGGAAGACCTTTCTGCCATTCATTGTCAATATAAAGTTCAATGGCGTATTTTCCCGGCTTCTTGAATTCCAGGTTTCCAAGATTAATAGCAAAGTTTATTGTAGAATAATTAGCTACGCTTTTAGATACATCTATATTCCCTTCAATTGCCGGATATAATTCAATCCCCTCTTCATCAATCAGCTTTATTTTAAATTCGTGAACACCCGATTCCTTTTCACTAAATCTTAACCTTCCTGCAAGGGAACAAGCTGCATGCGTAAACGGATATACTGAAGAACTTATGCTATCAAATGTTCCCACTATTACCAACTTACCATTAAAATCCTGTGCGTGATCGCATAGGGTAAAAATTTCTATTTCCATATTATAATTATTAAATAAACCCTTTCAGCCAGTTGCCCAGATCAGCTATGACATCTTTATTGTACCAAAGCTGAGCAAAGGCTATAAACAAAAAAAACATTGCCAGGGAATAACCAAGCAATAGTCCTGATGTTCCTCCTCCACTTACTTTCTTTGAACTCTTTATATAATTTCTGGATGCCGACTGGATATACTTTTCCAGAAAATGAAATACGGGATAAAATACGGCTATTGCAAGAATCATTGAAAGAAGTACAGAAACATATTTGCCATGACCGTTCTTCCAACTGTCAATATAATTGTGTGCAATTTCCTGAACGAGTTCGGCGAAAAGAATAGCAAGTGAGAATACTGCAAAGTTGTTTAGTTTCCTTTTAAATTGTGACATGCCTATACATTTTATGACAAGGCATTAAAATATAAAAAAATAACTAAAGTCCAAAATTATCTAATTTAGATCCTAAATCATAACCCTGAAGTAAGTCAGGAATTCTGCTTCATTACCTCTATCCTTTTTCGAAGCGGCTCTAGTACGCTTTGTATAATTTCATTCAGTTCAGCAAAATGAGACACGATAATCTGAATGTTTTCCGAATTGCGGCCGTTTTCCTCAATAGCTGTTGCCAGCTCTTTAGCTCTTTCCATCTGAACTGGAATAACTATATTCTTAAGTCTATGAGCATTCGTTTTAATTGCAGTATAATCCCGCTCTTGTATAGCTTCTTTTAGGCTCTTCAGCCTATCTGGCGCCTCATCCAGAATCAGGTTTACCATATTAATAACAAATTCTTTATCTCCCTCTGATGTTTCCTCTAGGAAGTTTAGGCTGAATAAATTTGAACTTGTATCCATCACAGTCTTTGAATAGGAATTTATAAAACCAGAATCGGTAAGTTTGTAAATTGTTTGCAATAAATTTTCTTTATCAAATGGCTTGGTTATGTATGCATCCATGCCTTTCCTCCGGTATCGTTCCTCTTCAGACTTAGAGACAAAAGCTGTAAGCGCTATAATAGGCACTTTGCTTTTAACCGGATCTTTCAGTTTTCTTATTTCTTCAGTTGCCTGACATCCATCCATTAAAGGCATTTGGACATCCATTAAAATGATATCAAAGTTATGCAGCTTCACTTTTTCTACAGCTTCGACACCATTATTAGCAATATCTACTGAGTGTTCTGTTTTCTGAAATACCTTCAATATTAAATTCTGATTCAGAACAGTATCTTCAGCGAGAAGTATTTTCAACGGCTTTACTTTCTTTGGTAAACTCTTTATTCCCCTTTCCGGGGTGGCCATTCCAATTACATTTTTATCCGCAGCCTTTTTGAACTTTAACTTGAACGAAAACACAGAACCCTTTCCAGGCTCACTTTTTACCATAAGGGTGCCACCTTGAAGCTCTATCAGATGACGGGAAATCGTTAAACCAAGACCTGTACCGCCATACCTCCTTGTTGTATCGGCTTCGGCCTGAGTAAAGCGCTCAAATATTCTGACTAGCTTTTCCTTTGGAATACCAATGCCTGTATCTTCCACTTCAAATAAGCAACTGAAATGGTCTCGTTTTACGTCGAGTAAATGCGTTATTACCTTTATCTCTCCCTTTTCTGTAAATTTTACTGCATTGCCGATCAGATTAAGTAAAATCTGGCTTAACCTTGCACCATCACCTATCAAGCCTGATGGAATTGTTGGATCGTGATAAAATGCAATCTTAAGATTTTTCTCCTTTACTTTTTGTTCAAACAATTCAATAACAGAGCGTATGATTCCAGCAACATTGATTTCACTTTCTACAAATTCAACCTTTCCTGCTTCTATCTTTGAAAGATCAAGAATGTCATTGATAATTACCAGTAAGTTGCGACCGGCAAAATCTATAGAGGAAACAATTTCCAGTTGCTCTTCGCTCAGGTCTGTTTCCTTGAGCAATTGCTGAAAACCTATAATAGCGTTTAAAGGTGTTCTGATTTCATGGCTCATACTGGCAAGAAAGACATCTTTGGCAGCATTAGATTGCTCTGCCGCAGTTTTTGCATTAGCCAATTCACTGTTTAATTGATGCAACTCTTTTTCTGCTTTTATTCTTTCAAAGTTTTCAATAGCCAAAGCTACAATTCCGGCAATAGAAGAAGAAAACACCTGGACTTCATAAGACCAGTTCCTTTTATTTCCTATCTGCTCAAAACATAACATCCCGGAAATCTCACCACCAAGCCTAATTGCCACATCAAGAGTAGAAGAAATTCCCAGCGGTTTTAAATAAATATCTCCAAGTTCGGCAGTTCTCGGGTCAGTGAGGGCATCATTAGCATCTATGGTGTGAAAATTTTCTAAAGCTTTGAAGTAATTGGAATTGGGAGTTTTTTTAATTGGTTTACCGCTTATCGTATCATTCTTACTTTTAAGATAGATTATCTTAGGAAAAATTTCTTTCTTATCTTCAGAAAAAAACCAAATACCGCACCTTTCAACATCAATAACTTCAGCACATGTAGAAAGGATGGTTTTAAGCTTCTCATCCAAAGGAAGATCTATTTCCATACTTGTAAGGTTCAGAAGCGTCTCCTGAAACTTTATCATTTGGGCCACTCTCTTCTTGTCAGCCTCTTCCATCGCCTTTCGTTCCGTAATCTCAGTGGATATCCCACAAAGTCCATAAACCTTTCCATTATTATCTTTTAACGGATACTTAACAGTAATAAAAGTCTGAGGATACCCGTCTCTCTCAAGTTTTTCTTCAAATGAAACATCATGTCCACCTCTGAAAACTTCCTGATCATGTTCATATAATGGCAAAGCTTCTTCTCTGGGCAGAAATTCAAAATCTGTATATCCTATAACCTTATTCTTTTCAACTTTGTACACCTGTTCAAAATTTTTATTGATAAAAATATATCTACCATCAAGATCTTTAGCAAAAATACTAGCTGAAGAATAATCTATCATATCCTGCAATTGCTGCCTGGCTGTATCAAGGTCCAACTGTATCTGCTTGCGTTGTGTAATATCTCTGACAACAGCAACGGCGCCAATCACCTGGTTATTTCTATCCTTTAATGGTCTTGCTGTTATGCTTATGTATGTTAATACATTATCATGAGTTTTTAAAAGCAATTCCTGGTTGTTAAACTCCTCTCCCTTTACTGCTTTAAATAAAGGGATATTTGTATAATCAAGAGGTGTAGCTTCTCCTGGCAGGAACATGTCATAGTTACTTCCCAATGCTGATCTTGGATGAGCGATGAGCAGGCCTCCATGTTTTTTCTCAAATGCAGGATTCCATAGCATAAAATTAAGATCATTGTCTACAACCAACACTCCGTCTCCCATGCTATTAAGTATAGAATTCAGAAGATAATTATTTTCTATAAGTTCCTTGTCTCTTCTTTCAAGCTGATTAAGCATTTCATTAAACACCAGAGACAAAGTTCCTATTTCATCTTTTCCTTCAACCTTGGCATGATTTCCGTAACTACCCTCTTTGCTTACTTTTGCCATCACTGATACCAGTCTGAGAAGTGGAGCTGAGATATATTTTTGTAAAAACAAAGCTATAAGATATGCCAGCAACATTCCTATTCCCAGAAAGAAGGCCGCGATCTGGATTTTCCTTTTTATTACAGCATCGAGCTGAGTCAGCTCAGCCCTGATACATACCATTCCAATTGTCTCACCATTATCCAGCTTAATCTCATGATAGATATATAAATAACCTTCTTCAAACTCGACAGACGACTTATCTTCAAGATGAAAGTTAAAATCCCTGCTCCCCCTTTTGGAATATGATGCAAATACCTGATTGTTTTTATCAAGTATCTTAGCGTTGGAAACATCATCAACAACTACAAGATCTGAAAGAATAGAACTGGCTGCTTCATTATCAAGAAACTCAAGGGCGGAAATACTGCTTGAGCCTATTAACTGTGCCATAGAGCTAAGGCTATTTACTTTATTATCTTTATATTCTCTGACATCAGCAAAAACAAAGGCGGCACAGCATAGGGCAAGTACAATAAGACAAGTAAAGAACTGAAGAAAAATCAGTTTATTTCTTATTGACAAATCTCTGATTTTTGGCAAATGGAAAGCCATATTTATTTTCCCTTTACTTTCCTATCACAACAGCATGTTGCAATAATTGTGAACTCACTCCTAGGCCGGCTTTTTCAACAGCCACAAGATTTACTTCAAATCTTATTTTACTTTCCGAAAGAAAAAAATTTATACAAGCCCCTTTTTCACCATAACCATCTTTTTCTGTTACAATAAGCGTTTCTCTTCTTTCGAATTTGTTTAATATTGCCTGTAAAGGAGTTGTACTATCTCTTGAGACAAACAATATCTGGCAATCATCAATTTCATTAAGGTTATCGAATTCTTCCACACTAATCTCCCTGTTCCCGACTGCTACATTTTCAGCAATATCAATAAGATTTGCTGTTAGGGGAGTATCTCCTAGAATTGCGATTTTAAACTCCTCACTGTTCTTCAGCCCTCCCCAATCAACATACTCTGTAAAACGATATATAAAAGCTGCTTTTAAAGAGTATTCTCCCTCTTGAATTATATCACAAACTTTACAGACATCATTCATCAATTCATCATTGTGAACACCTATCAAAAATCCTGTACAACAGAACATCACCAGCGCCAATTGAATCATCAAAACCTTCAGAGTTCGTTTTTCATTCGATGGCATTACATAAAGCGATGACTGATCATTTATCATTTAATATTAACTCCTGGTTAAAACTCACCTATCTTCTTTTGTCTATCCATTCAATGTATCCTCTTACCTAATTGAACTTCAGGGTTAAACAAGGTTCCAATATTAATGTTTGTCATTATCTTATCATTCTTTACATTATGATACTACCCTTGAGGAGCTTAACAAATTTATATCAATAAGGTTAAGCTCCATTATAATTTGACATCAATGCTAGTAAAGGATCTGTTTTGTCTTACAAATTTTTTCTTACTACTACTTTTTATTCAGACTTCAGATCTCTTTGCTCAAAAGCTTTCATTTAAAGACACTTTACAGTCTTCTTCAGAAAAGAAACAAAAATTAAAAGAAAACGATCCAGTATTTAATTCAGATACTGGCAGAACAAATAAAAACTTATGGAGTCTTTCCATTGATGAGTTGATGGATACTAAGGTAGCATCAGGTTCTTTTCTTGAACTTGACATGAGAAATTCCGCTTTCAGTCTTTCCATAATATCCAGAGAAGAAATCGAACTTTCAGGAGCCCGGCATCTAAGTGAATTACTTGAAATATATGTTCCCGGATTTCAGTATATGTATAATAAGTGGTATGGGATAATTTGGGGAATGAGAGGTGTGGCAGCAGACAGAAACTCAAAATTTATTTTCCTGATAAACGGGCGAAAGATGAATACAGAGGCACGAGATGGGGCCAACATGGAACTGGATCTTGGAATGCTTGGAGACCTTGATCGGCTGGAGGTGATCCGAGGGCCATCCGGTCTTATTTATGGTTCAGGAGCAATATCGGGAATCATCAATATGGTAACAAGGAAATATAAGCGAGATGAATTTATTGCTTCCACTACTCAGGGAGCTTGGAGCGGAGAGTCTTACTTTCACCAGTATGAAGGCTGGTTAGGAAAATCATTACTAGGTAAAAAAGATGCTTCAATAGTTCTTTCAGGTGGATACAGAGTGAGTGATGGAATCGGACAAGAAAGAGCGCGACTGTATGGAAGACCTAGTTATCCTTATCCTGAGTTCCTTGACAATCCCCCTCCTGATGGTGTGCCCGCCTCAGGAAGCCCATGGTCGACTCCAGGAAATGTAAGATTCAGTGTAGATTTTAATTATAAAAGATTCAGGCTATATAGCCGATATACCCATCAAGTTACCAATGCCTCCGGGTTCTTTATAATCGATCCATGGCCTGATTTTATTGGCAAAGACCCTTTTGCTCCAGATAGAATCATAGACGGTAAGTTTGAAAATATAAATGGTTGGTACGGAAATATTGAGCCAGGAAATGTAAACAGAAGACAATATGTAGTTAACAACATAACGAATCAGCTTACATACACCATACCAACAAAACATGATAATACAGTTACGCTCTTTGGAGGCCTTGATTTCAATACTACCCGGATACAAGTGGAAGAGCTTAGAGGATATTCCCAGTCCCCCCTGATACACATACCTATCCTGGAAACATTCGGTGAAAGAAGATACAGCCTCGGGGGACTTTATCTTATGAAAAATGTTCCCCGATTACAATGGGCAATTGGGTATGAGTTTAGATTGTTTGATATAGGAAAGGATATGTCTGGAAGAAATAGTCGCAATGAGATAAAAAGCCATCCCGTTGTATCTAATGTTGTGTATATTAACAATGCTGTTTTTTCCGAAGCAAAATATAATCTCACTGAAAAGTTCGACTTACTAGCTGGCCTGAGATATGATATACACACCAGAACTGCTTTTATCGGAGGCGTTGTGACACCCAAAGCTGCCCTTATATTAAAACCCGATAAACTAAACTCAATAAAATTCATCTATCAAACTTCTGCCAATAATGGAAGTGCGGACAACTATGAATTTAACAGAAACAGTTTCAATGATTTAGGGCAGCCTTACACAACCTATCATTATGAAAGTCCTTTACAACGTCCCACTCCGGGTACACCTATCATTCCTCCCGTAACTGTTGAAGAATTGCACAAGTTAAAACCAGAACGCTCAAGCTCTTTAGAAATAACATCTATGCATACAATAGGAGATGACAAAATCAATATCAGACCTTCTGTATCATATAATACAATCAAAGATCTATTGCTCTGGAATCAGAAACTATTCAGAATCGTAAATTCCGGATATTACCACTTCGTTAATCTGGAAGTGGACTTAACATATAAAACCAATAACGTTTCAATTGGAGCAAATCACGTATATTCAAGAGTGGTCAGAACCAATGTAATGAAACAATACGAGTATTTTTATCTTGTGGTATTTGATGGTTTTGATTCTATTTCAACCGATGGCAAAATGTATCAGTATTTACCCAAACCTTTAGAAAGCCAGGCTCATCCTGGAACCGACTCTGTAAGACAAAATGCTATTAATGCAGTAAGAGATCAAATAACTGTTGACGGAAAAAATTTTCTTAATCTGAATACCAATATTACCAAGCTCTACCTGAATTATAAACCAGCCACATGGATAAGTATCCATACAGATTTCCGTTTATTCTGGGGCCTTACAGGCAGGAAAGATGTTCATCAGTACGATACGACTAAAATCAACAACCCTAACCTGAATGATTATGCAAAGGATTATGTAATTAACAATAAATTTCCATTTCTAGGAATTGAAGATCATTTAATGGTCAAGTGGGACGCAGGTATAAATATTCGTCCTGGCAAAAATTTACTCATAGCATTTTATGGCTATGATCTTCTTGCCTGGGTCAACCGACTTCAGACTCTGCGCTGGCAGCAAAGCGCAGATATCAGAGAACAAACAGATCTTTATAGTGTAGATTATTCTTTCTTTTCATTCAGAGTAGATTATAAATTTGGTTTGAAAAACTGACTATTCAAAATGCTTCTTCTTTAAAATACAATATGAAACCAACGATATATACTTGTCTTACAATCATAATCATTTTTAATTCCGTCAGAAATCGCAACTCAGATTATGCCAAACTTACAAATGGATCTAAAACTGACACTGCCACCTTTGCTGCAGGTTGCTTCTGGGCGACTGAAGCTGCATTTGCACAGATAAAAGGAGTACAAAATGTAATTTCAGGATACTGCGGTGGTGACAGCTCAGATGCTACTTATGAAAAAATAGAAACAGGAAAAACAGGACATGCAGAATCTGTTCAGATATATTATGATCCTGCAATAATATCTTACGACAAATTACTGGACATCTTCTTTACGGCTCATGATGCGACACAACTTAACAGACAAGGACCTGATATAGGGCCACAATATCGTTCAGAAATCTTTTATACAAATCTTTCACAAAAAAACCAGGCAGAGGAAAAAATCAGATACCTTAATAAAACAAAGTACAATCAAAAAATTACCACTCAGATTGCACCTATGATACATTTCTATGAAGCTGAACCTTATCATCAGGATTATGTCAAGCATCATCCTAATGAGTCATATATAAAGAATGTTTCTTTACCCAAAATCAACAAAGTAAAAAAAGACTTTAGTGAATATCTGAAATGATATTTGGCATTATCATGACAACCAATAGATTTGTTTAATAATTACCAATTCAAATCTATGACAGATAATATACATTTTGTTCAGGCTGATCTTTCTGACAGCAAGCAATTTGAAGATTTCTGGAGTCTTCTGAATGAATATGCTAGTGATATAATGGGAGGGGGAGCAGCATTACCGATAGAAAGGAAGGAACAGCTCAGAATGCAACTTCCGGAAGTAAGAAATTCCTATATTCTTATCGCTTATATTAATGACCAGCCTGCAGGACTTGCAAATTGCTTTACGAGCTTTTCAACTTTTAATGCTGCTCCACTTCTCAATATTCATGATTTCGTCGTAAAAGAAAGTTTCAGGAATAAAGGAATTGCACTTGCAATGCTTAATCAAATTGAAAAATATGCTCGGGAAAAAAAATATTGCAAACTCACTCTGGAAGTGCTTGAAGGTAATAAAAGAGCACGACATCTATATAACACTTTTGGATTTTCCTCATATGAGCTTGACCCTATGCTGGGTAAGGCTATTTTTCTTGATAAGAAATTAAAATAAGTTTTTTATAAAGCAAAGCGGATAATTGCCTACAAGTTTTATTTGAGCCAGTAAATAATTATCTTGGACAGCATTATACTTCATAAAAACGAAATTCATCCGAATTAATAACCCGGAAAAATAGTTTATTAAATACCTTCTTCAATCAAAATAGCATAATGGGTGACGACGCTACATTGAACTGGTTGGGAACCTGCGAGATTTGCGGACCGCCTCGCAATTTTTATCAGGGACTCCGCCAGCTTTTTTTAATCTCCTCTATAAATAAGATAGACAGGATTACAATTCTAGAAGAAACTGGATTATCAAAGATTATAGTTAATCAGCAGGACATTTAAAACGTACACTACAATCATCACAGATTAGTTTCAACAACAACCTCAGGAATATTCGGATTCAAGTAGTTAGAAACTTCAATTAAATTCCCGTCCGGATCTCTGAAATAAATAGATCTTATTCTTCCCAATGCACCGGTACGCTCTACAATACCAGTAATAACAGGAACATTTTTCTCCTGCAACTCTTCAACTACCTGCATAATAGGTGTGGGAGTAATAAAACAGAAATCTGCAGACCCTGATAATGGTTTAAGGGCTTTAGGTTCAAATTCATTTCCTGAAAGGTGCAGATTAATTTTTTGATTCCCGAATCTTAATGCAATCCTTCCACCAGAAAAAGTAACTTTTTCCATTCCTAATACATCCCTGTAAAAATCAGATGAAACATCCAGATCTTTAACTGTTAAAACAAAGTGATCAAGATGGCTTATTTTCATATCTCAGCATCAATTATTTAAATAACTACTCAAATCCCAAATTGATTTTCAACTATACTGATAATATATATGGAGAATTTCTGAAGAAAATTCTAAATACACTGCCTTCGCCTTCTTTTGTTTCAACCTCTATTTTTCCGCCTGAGTTATCAATAATTTTTTTTACCAGATATAGGCCAACTCCTGTACCTTCTACATGGTCGTGCAACCTTTTAAACATCTGGAAAATCCTAGATTTTAAATGCTCCTTCATACCAAGACCATTATCCTTAAATTCTAATATGCTATAATCCCTGTCAACCGTACATTTAATGGTGATGCGCGATTTCCTTTCAGGACTTCTGTATTTAAGAGCATTTGTCAAAAGGTTATATACGACACTTCTGAAATTTGATCTGGAAAAACTAATAGAAGGGCAATCATTAATATCCAAAACTATTTCAGCATTGGCCTCCTGAATCTTGTTTTCTATGCTTAACTCAGTCTCTTCTATTATCTCTTTAACATTTATATAAGAAACATCTTCCACAAAATTTTTCTGAATTTTGCCTATTTCTGAAAGATCTTTAATAGTTACCTGAAACCTACCTACTGAATCTTTGATGAGAGAAACCACCAACTTTGTCTCCTCGCTCAGAGTACAGTTACTTTCCTCAAGTGTTTCCACCAAAGAAGAGACCAGACCTTCAATATTAGTAACAGGAGCTTTTAAATCATGAGAAGCTGTATAAATAAAGTTATCAAGATCATTATTTATTTTTGACAATTCCTTGTTCTTTTTCTCCAGATCCCTTTCATACCTTATACTTTCCGTAATATCCAACCCCATGGCTACAACTCCTCTCACTTTACCATTTTCGTCAATATCAGGGATGTAAGTTATCCTAATATTTGAGTTATTGAAACCAACTTCTTCCTTGTTGAGCACATAATCAAACGTAATATTTCGCTTTTCTCTTATTGCCTTTTCAAAATGAGCATAGAATATAGCTGAATTCTCCACACCGACAACATCAGAAATAGATTTACCGATAATCACTTCCCCATGAGGGAAAAGTCTTTTGTAGTAATTATTGGTAAAAATATATTTTTTATCCGGAGTGATGTACGATATAAATGCAGGAACAGCATTTGTGATAAGGTTTAATCGATACTGGCTCTCACTGAGCTTATCTGCAAGTGTTTTCAACTCATTTTCCTGTACCTTTTTATTTGTTATGTCTTGACTTGTTCCTATAAATCTAAATGGTTCACCTTTCCCTTTAAAAAAGACTTTGCCTCTAATCCTGATCCAACGCAGCAACCTATCTTCGTATCCTATTGTCCTGAACTCTACATCTATATCATCCTTTCGCTCTCCTCTTAATGTAGCCTCTATAGCGGATTTTACATATGCTCTGTCTTCAAGATAAATACCATTAAGAAACACCTCGTAATTAACCTTTGCATTTTTGCTTAATCCAAAGAAACGTTTACTTCTTTCATCCCAAACAAACTCTCCGGACAAATCAGTAATATCCCAGATTCCAAGATCAGCAGCTTCTATTGACAATCTCAATCTGTCTTCACTTTCCAGAAGTTTTTTCTCAATGGTTACTCGATCAGTGATATCTATAGCAACGTTAACTGCTCCCGTAACCTTTCCCATATAATCCTTGAGAGGGCTAAAATGAGCCTCAAAAGACTTATCCCCTATTTTAATTATTTTAGCAAAAGCTTCCCCTTCCAGAGCTCTCATTGCACTGGCAGAGAGTTCTGGAAGATACTTTAACTCTTTAAGAGAAATTTTTCCGGATCCATTCTCGTTGTCCCTTATATCAGGCATCAATGTATTACCTTCCGCAAGCACAACGTTACCAGCCTTATCCAGAGACCAAATAATAATAGGAGCATTATTTACAACATACCTTAATCTTTCTTCCGTATTCTTTTCATCAGTTATATCCCTCTGTGTTCCCCATGCTCTGACCAACTTACCGTTTTCAACCACTCCCTGAATATTATTCAGGATGTAAACAATACGACCCTCATTGTTAATTTCCAAGGACTCTGCATCTGTAAGGTTGTACCCTGACTCTATAAATGAATTAAAGTATCCATAAGGCGAAAAATTCGCAAATGACATTATATCCTGAAGTTTTTTGTCCAGGACAGCTGAGACATCTTCATAGCCATGCATTTTTGCCATACGCACATTGCATTCAGCAAAATATCCGAAAGAATACAATAGTTCAATTTGCTTAGCTACTGGAAGATCCACAGGTATCCCGTCAATACCATTTAATTCAAGTCTCCAAATGCCCTCTGAGCTTTGATTTATGAAAGCTTTATACCTTTCTTCACTTTCTAAAATCTGCGCTGTTCTGGCCCTTATAATATCTTCTAGATTATCATTGCTTTCTTTAAGAAGCTCTTCTGTCCGCACCAGCTCCTCATTACTTTCTTTTAATTGTTCATAGGCATGTGTCAACTCCTGATTCTTCCTGAGAATTTCTTCATTCTGAATATCCGAAAAGTATTCTATGGCTTTTACGGATTGAAAAGAATAAAAATTTTCTATTTCATTAACAATTTCCAGCGCTTTCTTCAAATTTTTAGTGTATAAAGGCAGAAACTTTAACAAGATACTTTTTCTACCCTTTTCCAATAATGCCATATCGACAGGACTAACGCCTGTTCTTGGAATAACAAGTTTATCCTCCTTCCACTCTTCAAGTCCTGCAATTATACCATCCACAGCGGTTCCTTCAATAAAATTCTGAAGATATTCTACAATATATCTTTTAGTAATATTAAATTTCTCTTCTAGAGTATGTTTTTTGAAGAACTTCAGTAGGGGTAATTGATTATCTTGAGAAGCTTCCATTTCTGCTTCCGTAAAGGCGTCCAAAAAGTTCTCGTATATAAACCGGGCATAATCCGCAAGGCAAGACAATTGTAATTCTTTTAATGCCATTCCACAATTTCCCTCTCTTTATTATATAACCCACTATACATTACTATCCTCTATCATAAAACATATAAAAATCCCCAATATGTTCTTTTCATACTCAAAAAATAAGGAGATCCATAGTTATGAAATCGTAATAGACTAAAAACAAAAAAGACTGCTTTTTTGATAAAGCAGTCAATTCCTTTTAAGTATTATTAAAAACAATTAAACCATCAATAAATTTACTCACCCAGAATAGACCAGGATTTAATCTTCTTTCTTCTTTTCAAACCAAAGCCTTCAATAGCGTATTTTTCCAAATGGGCAATTGCCTCATCTATAGAATCAGTGAAAAGAAAAAGTTTTAAATCGTCAGGATGAATAGTTCCGGCTTTAGCCATATATTCAAAGTGAGCTATCAAATGTTTATGAAATTCTGTTCCAATAAGTACTACAGGGAACTTTTTCACTTTATTAGTTTGGATAAGTGTCAAAGCTTCAAAAAACTCGTCCATTGTGCCAAGCCCACCAGGCATTACCACAAAGGCATAGGAATACTTTGTAAGCAGTACTTTGCGCACAAAAAAGTAGTCAAAGTCAACCCATTTATCAAGATAGGGATTTGGATGCTGTTCCATAGGAAGAATAATATTACAACCGATAGATTCTCCTCCGGCTTCCTTAGCTCCACGGTTAGCTGCTTCCATAATGCCTGGCCCCCCTCCGGTCATTACTGTAAATCCCATTTTAGCGAGACAACCACCTAAAGTTCTGGCCTGCTCATAAAAAGGGTGATCCTCCTTGAATCGTGCTGAACCAAATACCGTTACGCAAGGGCCGACAAAATGCAGCGTACGAAATCCTTTTATAAACTCCATAAGGATTTTCAGAGTAAAAAAGAACTCCCATTTTCTTGAATGCGGACCTTCTAAAAATATTTTTTCTTCATTTTGATCATTAAGCTTTTCCTGGTTAACAGGAATTACATTCGCTTTATTGATTTCATCTCTAATATCACTTTTCATCTCTTACAAAATAATATATTAAAATTGCCAATACCCGGAAAGTATGAAGCGGGTTTCAAACCAGGACAAAAATTATTCCTTAGTTATCATTAAAACGATAAAAAATCAATTTTTATGCAGAAGAACAGAATATGTACTTCCCTGGTTGTAACAAAAATAATCTGTAAATCATTCATTTGAGAATTTCAACAATAGAAAAATAAAAAGGCTGCCTATTGAAAGACAGCCTTTTTATTTACCAGCCAGAATTTTCTTCTTGATTTTCCTGGTTTTCCTCCTGATTCATTTCATCAGGATTTTGTTCTTGATTTTCAGGAGGAAGCTCATAAGTGTCATCATTATTAGTAGGCTTCTCTTCTGGCTTCCTATTCTTCCATGTTTCAGTCCCTTTAGGTCCATCATACTGCTCAGGAGGAGGAAGTCCCTTTTTGGACTTATGTCTTCTTGGCATTGTAGGGCTATATTGAAGCTTTATCATGGCCATTCCATAGCCATCATTTTTATCGGCCCTGAAATCATCAATATAATCAGTGAAGGTAATTCTGTATACAAAATCTGTAATGATGGTAACACGTGGACTTATTGTAAAAGACAACCCAAGACCGACAGGAAAAACTACAGTATATTGAGGATAAACTCTTCTGATTTTAAATACTGTATCGGTATATGGACTAATTTGTTCAGCACGAGACGTAAACCCAAGCCCCCCCATTCCGGCAGAAACAAAAGCTTTGAACACCTTTGGTTTTCTCGTTCTGTCTCTTGCCACTCTAATGACATCATCTATGAAATATAATCTCCCATAAACATCTACTTCATATCCGGTAAAGTTAAATGACAAATTTCTGTTCGGGTAAATATTATCCTCTCCTTTAATTTTAAGATAAGTAAAATCAGCACCAAACATCACTCTCGGCCAAAGTTTATAATTTGCTCCTATGCTAAATGCTGGTGATATTTTACCACAGTCAAATATCTTGCAAAGATCTCCATTATACCCTGCAACGCCAGCTCCAATGCTGATATTTAATGGGCCCCGGAAATAATAGGAGTCAAAAAATCCCGAATATTCAATAGTTCTTCTGCGTTGTGCTTCAGAAGAGAAAGAAATCAGTAGAAATGCTAGCAGTGCAATAAAGGATCTTTTCAAGTCCATTTTCTAAATTTTATAAAATCAAATTTATAAAAATAATCATTCGGTATCAATTTAATAATAAAATTATGGATTTTGGGAAGACTTTCCGAACACATAAAATTAAAAAAAGGGCTGCCCTACTCTCTGGACAGCCCTTTTTTATACAAAATCAAATCTTTTAATAAAGAAGGTTAATATATCCTTCAACGTATTTCTCCTCTTCTTTCCATGTAATTACCTTAACCTTATAGACGTAAACATCACTGTTCTGTTTCTGACCTTTAAATGTTCCATCCCAACCTTCGTTGATATCATCGGTTGAGAAAATCTCTTGACCCCATCTGTTAAACACCTTATATTCAATTAATTTCTTAATACCCCAGCCTTTAACATAAACTTTGTCGTTTTTAGTATCACCATTAGGTGTAAAGGCTGATGGAAGTTTTACAAAAGTTTCAGGCTTAACAGTGATTTCAAATTTATACGGATCTATAAAACAACTATAAACGTCTGTTACGATCAAATTATAGGTAATATCCTCCAGAGGTTGTGCTTTTGGATAAAAACAATCTGTACAACTTAACCCAGATTCCGGAGTCCAGCTAAACTTATATACAGGGTCTCCATAAAGTGGGAGCGTAGCTATATCCCCGATAACAATCGTTGTATCCCAATCCTGCATGTCAATTCTGTGTACAACTAGTCCAGTGACTTCAGTGAAGTCTGTACAACCACTGGCAGTATCTGTTTCTACAACTTTATATAAAGTTGTATAATCAGGGCTCGCAATAGGATTTGCAATATTTACATCACTAAGGCCATCAGCAGGAGACCAATGGTATTTACTTCCCGGATGCTCATTTTTAACTTTTAATTCTATTCTCTTTGGTTTAGTTTGTGAATCAAAACACATAGTGTCTCCCTCTGCTATAACTTTAGGATTTGGATAAACAACTGCTACTTTCGTCAAAGTATCAACGCAGCCCAGTGTACTATTCCTAATAGTTAAAGTTACATCATACTGACCAGGAGTCGTGAACTTGTGGGCTGGCTCTGCAGTTACGGAGTCTTCAGCTGTACCATCTCCAAAATTCCATTTGAACTTATCATTATTAATTGAAGTGTTTTTCAAATGGAACGGACCATCATTAAAACAAATGCTTGTATCCAATGGCTCTGACTCACGCTCAAATCTTGCTATAACTGGATGAACAAATACATCTTTCTCAAATGCCCTGAAACAGCCCCCTTTCCAACTTGTTAATTTCAGCTTGGCCTTGGATATATTGTTCTCAGGGTGTGTTGTAAATTTATGGGTTACATGGTCAACATCACTGATGGTATCTCCTTCAAAGTTCCATTCCCACTTTTTAACATCAATTGTATCGACAAGGGAAAATGTGATCTCCTCATCAAGACAAATCGTATTCTTTGACATAATGAAATTACCTTCAGCATTTTCCGCTCTGAAATATCCAGTGGTGTCATCAGGACAGCCGTTCTCTGTAACAACTTTTAATTTAATATAGTGATCACCTCTTGGAAAAGACCATGATGGAATCGGAGGATTCTTGCTATTATCCCATGAAGGCTGGTTATCAGCTTCCCAATATTTCCGTAAAATAGGAGAATAATCATCAGTAGCTTTTGATGAATCTCTCAGTACAGGGCTTATATCTGCACAAATAACTGCAAGTGTATCAATAGTAAGCGAAGAAAATTTAGCTTTAGGATAAGATTGAACACTGATGTATTCAAGACTATATCCAGAGCAGCCAGATCCTTTCTCCGTATAATTAAGTGATACAGGATACCTGCCAGATTCTTTATAAACCACTTTATGAGCAATTCCTGTTGTATCCGGACCAAATCCCATATTCCATAAGAAATCCAGAGACGACCCACCCGCTGTAAAATCAAATGCTTTTATTTCTACTGTGTCACCAACACAAATCCTAGGATTTAACTGAATTGTTGTTACAGGAGTATATAATTGAATAGAACTGGAATAAGTTTCTTTACAACCTAACTGATCCGTCAGAGTTAATGAATACCCTATAGATCCACTTGAGATACCCTTTTTAAAATATCTCGCTACCGAATCTCTGAATGTTGTATAATCTACTATTGTATCATTTAAAAAATTCCACTTCCAGGCCACAATAGTAGTATCAGCAACTGATAAGTCCGCAAAAGAGACACCGTTAGGAAGGCAAATTTTTTCTTTATTCGGCTTTGCATCAACAGTCATGTCATAAATTTTTATTCTAGCTGTAGCCGTATCCTTACAACCATTTACATCTTCCACAATCAGCCTAACTTTGTGCTCTCCCGCTTCAGAGAAAAGAAAGTTTGCTGCCGGATTACTTGTTGTTCGCGGGAGCATATCTTTCATCGTAGGAAACTGCCAAGTATAACCGCGATGGCATGAAGCATAAACATCCTGTGAAAGCGAAGCATTTAATATATGATTAGAAGAAATACAGTATAAAGAATCTCCTTCTTTTTCATAAGAAATAAAAGCTTTCACAACCCTTGGTGTAACTGTTATAATTTCAGTTTTAGCTTTACAACCAAAACCATCAGATGGGGTTGCTGTCAACTTCACCTGATAATCTCCAGATTTCGCAAAATTATAAACCTCCTTAACAGATGTCCCTGCCGGTCCCTCACCAAAATCCCATGAAAGCTGAGCTGCCCCTAGTGTATTTGAGGTAAAAGTATACTTTAACGGATCGTTGCACAAAGCTAAATAATCTATTTTCGGGATAGCACCGTTAACTGTTACTGCATTGGATTTCTTAACAGTAGAGATACAACCATTATAGTCAACACTCAGAGACACATCCTGAGGACCCACCACATTATTATACGACCAGGATGCATCTTTTAAATCAGAGCAATGGAATGACCTGTTATCCTCAGTCTGAAAGTGGTAAGCATCAATATAGCTAGGTGGGTTTTTAACCGAAAATGAGACCTTTTCACCTGGACAAACCTGACTTGGTGTAACGGTAAAATCAAGTTGAGAGGCGACTTTTTCACCCACCTCAATTTTTACAGCATAAGACGTATCTACACATCCCTTCAAAGTTGTAACAACCAGACGAGCATAGTAGACTCCAGGAGTATTATAAGTGAATGAAACATCATTAGAATCTGTCCTGACTACAAAACTTTTCTGGTCGTCACCAAACAACCATTTCCAGCTTACAATCGGGTTTTGGGGAAATGTTTTACTTGAATCAGAAAATACAACAGTCAACGGACCGCAGCCTTTAGTTTTATTTGGAACAAAACGAGCATTAGGAATGTATATCGTATCTGTAGTCTGATCTTCTGCACTGCAGCCCGTGATTAAAGATGTCACTTTAAGATGAACACCTTTCACCTCCAATTTATTTATACCATAATATAAAGAATCTGAAATACTTTTATAGGTTTTGGTTACCGTTGCTGTTTTATAAGTAACCAGATCATCAAATGACCAATTATAACTCAAATTCTTTTCCGAAGAGATAACTTTATAAGTTATAACTGAAGGGTTCGAACAGTTAAAATCCGGAGTAGATTGAATTTTCGCTTCAAGTTTTTGAACATAAACATTTACACTTGCAGTATCATAACACAAACCATCTTCCGAGCGCACAGTTAATTTAACTTTGTGCCAACCTCCATCTTGAAAATTAACCCCAATGCTGTCTTTGTAGTCAATGAACATATACCCCCCTCCGGTAATCTCCCATGCTAAACTTCCAACAGATGTCGTTCTAAAAATCACCTGATCAATTACACAAACGGTGTCTTTGTTAGTCTGAATATTTGCTACAGGCTTACCAACAGATATTGCTTTATCAACCTGGGAAGAACATACAGGAGCATCCTTGAAAGACATTTTAAGTCTTGAATAATACTGACCTTTTGTATAATCCTGAGGTAATGGATCTTTTTCTGATGTTTTATTACCATTTCCAAAGTCCCAGTTCCAGTCATAAACAAGATCTTTCTCTAGAACGGAGACATTTGCAAAGGAAACTTTCAAGTCATTCTCACAAGTAAAAGTAGATCCCGGATCCGTTGTGAATGCAGCTTGAGGTCTGTTGTAAATTTTTATTGGATCTTCAATTATACCATTATCATTACAAGTCGAAAAATTTGTTGTGAATGTCAGAGAAATCTTATAGTTCCCGGCTGCAGAATAAGCATGAACTACACTATCACCATATGCTCCGTACCCATCGCCAAAAACCCAATAATATTCTGAAACCTTTATAGCTGGATCCATAACCATACTATTTTTAAATTTAATATCTGCAGAAGGACAACCAATAGCTGGCTCGGCAACATAAGCAGGTACAGGTTTCTGATACACCGTTATATCAACACTTCCCAAAACAGGTCCACCTTTTGACTCACGAAATGTAGCAGTATATTTACCAGGATTTACATACTGGTTCGAAGGCTTCTCTTTATCAGAAATAGCACCATCACCCATATCCCAATAATAGGTGGAACTAGTTGCCGGGGCCTCAAAACTTACAGTTAATGGAGCACAACCTTCTGTCGGACTTGTAGCTCTTTGAGCTAATACATTCAATGAAAGAGCTGAAGCGAGTAATAAGAAAAATAAAACTCTCATTTTATAAAAAAGATAAATATAAAATACTTTGTATTGAGATTGTAAAGTTAGTAAAAAAATAATTAACTTTGACGTAAATTTTTTTATTATATTGTAAATAAATTCTTTTAATAAAGTGAAAAAATTATTTCTTCTGCTGGCATTTTTATTGGCCGGATTCAATGAAGCATTTATTAATCCTTCGTTTTCCAAGTCAATATCGGGTGATACGATCAAACCTCTCACTAAGGTAAATAAAGAGTTCTTAATTGTTGCTCATATTGTAAGAAAACAAGATGGCAGCGCTGGAATAACTCCCACTGAGATATCATCAGTTCTGAATCAGGTTAATACTTTATTCGCCCCTATTGGTATGTCCTTTACTTTATGTCAGACTGATTATATAGATAACTTTCAGTATGATTCACTTAATGGTATAGGTCCTTCAGTACAAAACCTCATAATCGATTATATGGATGAGGTTGCTGTTCAATATAATATTGAGCGCAGAATAAACATGTACTTTATGTCAGAATTCATCAATGCCTATGCCCCATATTGCGGCTTTGCAGGTGACTATATTGTTATCAAAAAAGGGTGCAATACTCTAACAGTTGTAGCACATGAATTCGGTCATTACTTTGGCCTTATGCATACTTTTGCAGGCAATGGAACAGAACATGCTGATGGGAGTAACTGCAACGACGCTGGTGATAAAGTTTGTGATACTCCAGCCGATCCTTTTAATGAAGCATCCCCTGATAGCTATTATGACAAATCTTCTTGTCAGTTTATTTATAAAGGAAGAGACGCCAAGAACCAGTTCTACTCTCCTGATCTTGGCAATATCATGAGCTATTATACAAGCTGTGTCTGCCCTAAATTCACGCATGGACAGCTTGAAAGAATGGCCCAATATTATAAGCAAATTCAACAAAGACCGGAGGAGTTTTTACCTTGGTAATATAGACCTTTTAGAACTTTTCAATAATGAGATTTTTATCTTTAATAATTATCCTAATCGCAAATGTTTCATTAAGCTTTGCTCAGGATATACACCTTACTCAGTATTATACAAACAATCAATTGTTAAACCCGGCATATACCGGAAATTATACAGGAGATTACAAGGCAATTATTAACTACCGCAGCCAATGGGCGCAAGTAAATTCTGCCATCAAAACTTCTGTCTTTTCTATTGAGAAAAATCTAACAAAATTTAACAAAGGATTTGCGGCGGGATTAATCATAAATAAAGACTATGTATCTTCTTACCACCTTAATACGAACAGATTTTATCTGTCCGGAAGTTATACAACCGAGATTAAAAAGAACATTATAAGGGTTGGACTTCAGGCTGGAGGGCTTTATAGAAGCATTAACTATAGTGATCAGACCTTTCCCGATCAATGGGATTATAATTCAGGGAACTTTGACAAATCAATAGAATCAGGAGAACCAAATACTAATAACACTAAAGCTTTCGCAGATGTAAACGCAGGAATTGCCTATATCAGAAAATTCGGCAACAAAAAAATCAGTGCAGGTTACAGTACGTTTCATATAAACCGTCCTAAATATGGCTTTATCAATAATGACGAAAGACTTGCAATGCGTCACGTAGGAAATGCAGCATTAACTTTTTATATGAAAAACGGGTTCTCAGTAGTTCCAAACTTTCTTTACATGAGATCTGCCAAAGCAACTGATTTTATTATTGCAACCAATGGCTATAAAAAAATTAACAGTGAATTAATATTGATGTTGGGCGCCGGATTCAGAGGCTCAACAAACAGTGATGCTTTCCTTGCAATTTTCGGCCTTCAGTATAAAAGGTTTGAATTTGGGTTCAGCACAGACTTTAACATTTCTGAATTAAGCAAAGAAACCAAAAACAAAAACGCATTTGAGTTCTCTCTGACCTATACTACCCCGTCAAGATTTGGTGGTAAAGCCACAATTCCTTGCGATAGATATTAATTATTAATTATTTAAGTCACCGTTCATGGTTACCTTTAATACTTTCAGACCCGGCATAAGCAGAACATTTTTATCCTTGATGCTTTGTGCATTTTTTCACCTTACCATTTTCGCTCAGGTGGACAAGGACATTAGCCAAAAAAAGAAAAAAGACCGTGCAAAATATGCAATGGAAACAGGCAACGTTTATACTGCCCTTTTTTATTACGAAGAAATTACTAAAAACGATCCTAAAGACTTAGAGTCAAGATTTCAACTTGCAGAGGCATATCGACTGTCAAGAAATTACAAAATGGCATCTGAATCTTACGGCATTGTCTATGATAAAGCACCAACTTCATACCCTACAGCCTTATACTATAAAGGTCTTATGCTTAAAATGCAAGGGAAATATGAAGATGCTAAGAAATGTCTTGTGGATTTCAAGAAGATTTTAAAAGATCTAAATGACAAAAATCTAAGCAAGCTTATTAACAAAGAAATTGCAGGCTGCGACAGCGGAATGGTGTATCGCGATTTTCCTGAAAATACAGATCTGCAAAATGCAGGTAAATCTGTTAACCAGCCTCACACAGAATTCTCCCCATTTCTGCTCGACAGCATGAATATGCTTTTCGGAACATTAAGAGAAGATTCACTTAGATATTACGAAGTTGAATCTGAACATCCAGACAAGCAACCATTGCGTCAGATTCATAAAGCAGAAAAAGTGAATGGACAATGGAAAGACAAAGGGTTATTTGATATCCTTAATGATCCGAATGTTGATATGGGGAACTTTGTGTATTCTCCTTATACTGACAAATATTATTTTTCCAAGTGCTTTAAAAACGAAAAAGGTAAAGTCACCTGTAAACTTTATATTAAAGAAAGAGAGAAAGCTAAGGGTGCATGGAAAGATGCTTCAGAACTTCCATTTCCGGTAAATATGGAGGGTTATACATCTACACAACCTACCGTTGTGTATGACACCGCAACAAAAAGGGAATTGCTATACTTTGTATCAGACAGAGCAGATGGGAAAGGTGGTTTAGATATCTGGTATACTTCTTTCAATGCCAAAAAGCAGGAATGGGCTGAACCTAAAAACGGAGGTATCATGAATACCACAGAGACTGAATGTACACCGTTTTATCATATCCCATCTCAGACCTTTTACTTCAGTTCAGATGGACATGGATCGGCAGGAGGACTTGATGTTTACAAAACATACAAGGACAAAGATGGTCGCTATGTAAAACCTCAGAATTTATCATTCCCTATCAACTCACCGCAGGATGACCTTCATTTTATGCTTGAGAAATCAGGGAAAAACGGAGTTGTAGTGTCTAACAGACCAGGAGGAACACCTTTCTTTCATGAAACCTGCTGCGATGATATTTTCACATTTCATATCAATGAAGCAAAACCATTTAACTGTACCCTTGAAATAGCGATTGCTGATCCGGATACTATACGTAATAAATCCAGACTGCTTAAAGTCACCTCTATTGATATGAAGACCAAGCAGGAGAAAAAAGACACAATCAGACTTAAAGACAATAAATTTGTTCTTCCGTTAACGAAGAACCACCAGTATACTTTCAGAATAGATCAGGATGGATATCAAAAAGATAGTCTTGTAGTTGAAACCAGAGAAATGGCATCTTCTGATATTATCAAAAGAGAACTTACACTAAGACCAGTTGAAGTTGAAATCATTGCTGAAAAGCCTGTCGAAGATAAACCATTTGTTTTAAAGGATGTAACTTATGGATCTGATGAGTTCACTCTTAATGAAGATGCAAAAGCTGCCCTCGACTCATTGTTAATTCCGTTTTTAAAACTTCATCCTAAACATAAAATTACCATAGGTTCTCATACAGATGACCAGGGCGCACATAAGTATAATATTAACCTTTCGCAAAAAAGAGCAGACAATGTTGTTAAATATTTAATTTCAAAAGGTATTGAGGCATCCAGGATTACTGCTAAAGGTTATGGAGAAACAAAACCAATTGCCCCTAATCAAAACAGTGACGGCTCAGATAATGCAATAGGCAGGGCGATTAACAGAAGAACTGAATTCATGCTTGAAAAAGCTAAATAAAAAATTTACTAAATATCAAATCATTAAAGGCCTGGTTTCCCAGGCCTTTTTTTATCCATTTATACAATAAAAAGTAATCTTTACTTTTCATTAGATTAACCCTCAAAATAAAATTGGTGATTTAATACCACTTACCAAAATAATAAGTAAACTATCCTTAGTATTTAAATCATTTAATAACAAATTAGTCATTGAAGGGTTTAGCTTACTACACCTTTTCTTGTCTTATATGAGACATCTCATAACATTTTTACTTCTCTTTTACACCCTTGCTACAAAGGGACAGGACATTAACGAAAAGGACAAAACTCTATTTGGAGTTTCTGCATCTGCTAATTATTCCTTTTCAGGAATAAGCATTATTCCTACTATTGACATTGTTCTTAATAAACATATTATTTATCTGGGACCCAAATTTCTTACAAGTATGAATTACCTGCCCAATAAAGGCCCATGGGGAATAAATCTGGGATACAGACATGAATTCAGAAATACAGAAGGTAAGAAGCTTAGCTTTTTCTTTCTCACAGATTACCAAATGATTTCTGCCAAAAGCTTCTCAAGAATCAAAGACAGCAAAAAAAGAAATTATTATCACGAATTATTTATCGGATATGGAATGCAGTTACGTTTTTTTGATCATCTCTATATAGGAAATGCAATGGGAGTGGGCGCGCATATGGAAATATTCAACAATGCTGACCTGGAACTTAAGGAAACTTTTCTGGGCTACAATAATCTTTTCAGAATTTTTGTTCACTACAGATTTTAATAATGAAAAGGGCCATCACCATATTGTTCTTCCTTCAGGTTTTCATTTTTAATTCCTGTACCAAAATAGACCTTGATACTATTTCAAATCTTAACAACGGCAAAATTGATGTAATAGGACACGCAGGAACCGGATTTCAATCATTGATCAATCCTTATCCCAGCAACAGCTTTGAATCTATCAAACATGCTGTAAATGGATTGAATGCCGATGGCATCGAAATAGATATAGATTTAAGCAAAGACTGTACAATTGTTCTATATCATGACCAGACACTGGAAAAATCTACTAACTGTTTCGGCTGTGTAAATCAATATAATGCCTCCGAGCTTGAAAATTGTGAATACTACAATCAATATGGCGCCCAACTTCTGAATGATGTGAGAATTATCAGATTAACCAAAGTATTGGACCATTTCAAAAACAGAAATATCAAACCCCTCATATACCTCAATCTAAAAATCGCTTCACCATGCCTTTCTGAAAGTGAAGAAAGAGAAAGGCTATGGGTTAGTAAGATTTCCCAAACAATCCAAGCCTACCAGGCTCATGACTGGGTTTACGTATACGATGGTGACACCTCTCTACTAAAAAGATTTCGTGCAGCTGACCCTGAGATTAATATCATTTATAACGCACAATCATACGGTGATGCAATTGCAGTATGTACCAAAGCAGACATTGGTGCATTCGTGATCTCTAATAGCGATATAACGAAAGAACAGGTTAAGGATTCTCATTCTAAAAACATCAAAGTTATTATTTGGGGAATTTTAAAAAGAAAAGATGTTGTAGAGGCCATTAACAAAAGTCCTGACGCACTTATGACTGACAATATACCCTTAACACAGCAATCTTTGCAGAAATAGGAATTAAATAAAATAACGCCAGATAAAATCCGTATTATTCTTAGATAAATATCAGCAAACAAATAGCGATAAATGATTCTACTCTATTACCAGCTTACTATCTGAATCAATATTTGTTCGTTTGTCAAAATGGAATTCAAGGAATCTGGCATCGTCTGCTTTTCCTTCAACGGCAAGCTTTACCCTGCCCATCTCCTGTCCTTTAACATCAAATGCTTTTGCAACCAGAGTGCCTTTAAATTCATTATTAAAAATCACATAGACTACAAGTAAATTATCTGAGCCTAAACTATCACTGGAAATTATCTTTTTACCAAACTTTAAACCCTTAGCCTGAAGCGCTTGTGAAAGCTCTAAATTTGGCTCAAAAGTCTTTTCAACACCTGAAGATACTCCGGAGGAAAATTCACCAATCACCTGGCCTGTAACATCTCCGGATTTGTTAATACCTTTCTTAATCCCATCCTTGACTTCATTAGTAGAACATGAGGACAAATACAGTGTAATTATAAACAATGGTAAATAAAAAAAATTTTGCATTCTCAACATGTGATTAATTTATGATCCTATAATTATTTGTTTCTTAAAAAAACTCTTTATTCTTCCTCATTATACTTTTCGGTAACCTTTAATACCTCATCAAGATTACTGGTCTTGAATTTTCTTAACATATTGAGCCTGTGCGTTTCAATTGTACGAACACTTAAACCAAATGCCTCAGCAATCTCTTTATTCGTCTTCCCTATACGGATCATATTAAGAATTTCAAGCTCCCTTTTGGAAAGGCTGGGCAGACTGAACGATTGATGGACTATATCAGGAATACCTTTTTCCTGCTTAAGTTCTCTGTATTTTTTAACAAGTACATCAGACACCTCACTAGTAAAAAAGAACTGGCCATTAGCCACAGCCCTTATTCCATTCAGAAATATTTTGTTACTTGTATCCTTTAATATGTAACCATGAGCACCCATTTCAAGAGCTGAAATAACGTAATCTTCCCTGTCATAAAGACTAAAAAAAATGATATGAACATTACTACCGGATTTAATTATATTCTGACTCGTCTCAAGGCCATTTAAGCCAGGCATTCTGATATCCATAATAACCACATCCGGCTTTACCTCCTGTATGGCACGCATTGCTTCTTCCCCATCAGAAGCAGTACCTGCAACTTCCATATCCGATTCATTGGTAATTAGTTGTTTTACCCCGTCACGAAAAATCTCATGATCATCAACCAGAAAAACTTTTATCTTTTTCCCCATTTATTATAAAATATTATAGAAACTACTGGTTTATAACGGTATTTCCAACTGTACAATTGTTCCCTTTCCAGGTTCCGAAGTTACATTAAAATTTCCTCCCAGCAATTCTGCCCTTTCTTTCATATTACGCAGTCCATTAGACTTTCTCACGAATTCCCTGCTCAAAATCCTTCTTTCATCAAAATAAAAACCTTTTCCATCATCCTGGACCATCAGATGAACACAGTGTACATCACTGCTCACGTGGACAAAAATCTTTGAACCAGAGGAATGCTTAATGGCATTATTCAATGCTTCCTGAAGTATACGGAATACCCCAATTTCCACCTCCCTGGGTAATTTGGTTTTCGCCAGTTGATCTTCAATCTCCAAGTCCATGGTAGAAGAACTTTCACAAAGTTTCTGAAGCTCCCTTACTGCAGCACTAAGTCCGAAATCATCCAATACACTTGGCAATAAATCGGAGCAAATTTTCTTTGTCTCATTAATAATAGATTGAAGCAAATCATTGATTTCCGGAAGATCTTCGGAAAGACCTATATTCTTTTGTTCAATCATTTCAAGCTTCATCCGCATACTTGTCATCATCTGACCAATACCATCATGGATTTCGGCAGCAATCCGCTTCCTTTCTTTTTCCTGACCATTTAGAATAGAATAAGAGATGATTTTCTGTTCTACATCTTGTCTTCTTATTTTTTCTTCAGTAAGTAAAGTCAACTCACGTTCTGTATTCTTTCGTTTGGTAATATCAGTACAAATAACAAGATATTGATACAAACTACCCTTATAGTCAACGATAGGCATAAGTGTGACATCAAGCCAAAAACCTGTGCCATCGGAAGCATGATCAAAAATTTCTCCCTGCCATACCTCCTTCCTTCTTAAGGGATTTCTCACGTGCTCATAGATAATACTTTCCTTCCCACCCATATTATTATAAAATAAAGGCTTTCCTAGCAATTCCCCCATTGTATATTTTGTAACGTGACAATACTTATCATTGGCATATATGATACGACCATCCTGATCTGTCTTTACAAGATAAGTAGCTTTTTCCAAGGCAAAATTTACTTCTCTCAGCTCTTTATGAGATTGTTCCAGCGTATCATTGGTCTCTTTGAGTTTGTTTGCCAGGTTTTTCGCATTTGTCTCTGAAACAACCAAGTCTCTGATATTCTGGCGCACGCGCAAAGCAAGGGGATAAAAGATAAATACTGCCTCCAGAACTAGACTTAGTAAAACTATAAATAATAGGATGTATTCAATTTCTTTCAGTTTGTTAACGCCATTCCTCGAAAATCTGTCATAATCAAATACGATAAGCTCCATTCCTAAAAGATAAATTTTTTCATTTTCAAAAATAGTTGTTATATAAGGCTTTAAGTTAAGAGAATCTAACGGTTTAGTACTATAAAGCTCTTTGATCATTTCATTGGAAGCTCCTAAAATTTCCTCATAGGGATCTTCAATGATTTTGAACATCTGACTAAGTTCCTCTCTGTCATTAGCTGGCAGATTTAAAAAATCGCTTCCTGATTGTAGCGCTTCATGTGATCTTTGCCACTGTCTCAGAGTATTTACAAAAGCTTTTCGATTTGTTTCTATATCCCGTCCAGACTCAATAAGCAGCGCATTTTTGCTCAGTGTCTGACTATAAGTACGTTGCCTGGCTGCAATATTAATTATATGAGAGTCATGTATTTGACTACTTAAGTATTGTTGAATCAAAACCTGACTTAATATGGAAATGACTGCAATTAAAGAAAGGGCAATGGCATACATGACTGCTGAATATTTAAACAGCCTTTGCTCCTGCCCTAAAGTATTGAGTTTATTTCTAAAAAGACCCATCAAAAACGCTTAGAAGTGAAGAAGAAATTTAATTTAAAATAATTAAAAGAATCCAATACATGGCAACTTTTCCCATAATTATTAGTAATATTACTTAAGTAATTTCAATTTTTTCAAGAAATGCTATGATTAAGGACATGACCAGATCGGCAGTAGAAATATCCAGAATAGACAATAAATCCATTTTAACAGGGTCAAAAATCTTTCGTCCTTTAAAAATTTTTTCCCTTCAAAAAGGAAAATCCTGCCAGATAGTATTTTCAAACTATGGGGGCGGATTTGTAGAAGGAGATCAGATATTTCTTGACATCCACTGTAAAGCTGGCACTACAACTGTCTTTTCTACTCAGGCCAATACAAGAATATACCGCTCCGAACACGACAAATCAAGTTTGCAGGAAATCAGAGGGAAAGTCGGCAGAGATGCATTAACAGTGTTCATGGGGGACCCGATAGTTCCACATCAGGAAAGTATATTCGAACAAAGGATAAGATGGGAACTGGAAGAAGGTTCAGCACTACTATTTCTTGACTGGTTTGAAGGTGGAAGAATATTGAATGGAGAACGATTTGCCTTCAAATCCTTTTTTACAGATCTTAAAATAAATGTATCTGAGAGGACAGTAATCTGGGATCGATTTAAAATGGATCCTGAGCAAAGCAATATGAACTCTCCCGGTGCTTTTCTTAGCCACTCAGGTTATCTCAATATATTTCTTGCAGGTAATGAAAATCTGGAAAAAGTAAAGCTGATTGAAACCCAATTACACTTTCTGTCAAGAAAATATCTTTATGATGAAAAAGGGCACGATGTCAGCAAATGTGAAATCATTGGCAGTGCATGTAAAGTAAATGAGCATGTATTTATGATCAGATGCTCTGCAAAAAACAATCATGCCTTGCAACCCCTGGTTAAAGAACTAGCACAACTACTTTCAGACAAAGACCTGCTCGGCTTCAATCCAATTGAAGGAAGAATATAAAATACAGGCCTCAGATATATTATTTAAATGAGACCTGTATAGTAAATGAAACTATAATTGAATAGTGATTAATTATTTAGTATTAATCTCTTTACAATTGACTTCGAACCTGAGGTGAATTTGCAGAAATAAACACCGCTCGGCAACCCATCCGCATTCCAGTTAAATTCAATTTTTTCGCCCTCTCCAGCTGTACCTTCGAAAACTTTAGCCACCAATGCTCCATCAACTCTAAAAATTTCGGCTGTTGCATTTCCATTCGAATTGCTCATTATACTAAAATTAAACAAAGCATCAGAAGGATTGGGAAATGCAGTAAACTCAATTATAGATTCTTCGGAAGAAGCTGTCCTGAAACCTGAAGTAGAGGGGTCATAAACGAATAATTTCATTGGACATGAAGGACAACCACCAGCTAACGGATAATCATTATAGGTTGTAAAAAATAGTTTGCGATTTACCTCTGTCAAATTATTAGAACCAACATAGGATGTACCGAAAATACTTTTTAATGTGCTTGTATTTGAGGCCTCCAGCCCGCTTTGAAACAGCTGAAAGTAATTAGCGGAATCTTGAGGTAGTCCTCCATAAGTTTCTTCAGTATGATCAATAAAGAAAAGTAAGTCTCCCACAGCTATGTATTTTCTTGGGTATTCATTGAAAAAATGTAAAAAGTAAGGGCCTGAACCATTCGCGTCAGTAACTTTCAATGTTTCTAGCCAACTCTGACTTTGCCCATTATATACAAGATGGTTATTGACCACTATAAGATCAGACATACTTCCGTCATTATTCAATGTCACGACATAAGTAGTTCCTGACTCTGTCCCATTACTTTTGTATAGATTATCAATTCTTGCTCCTCCATCAAAGTAATACTTAAAATACAATGTATTATTGAACTTAATAAGTTGTTCGATTCCGATAAGGTCAAATATATCATTAGTATATTGTTTTACCAGAACGGTTCCCTGTGTTGTTCCATTTGTTTTCCACAATTCAGCATATTGGTTATTATTTACCATGTAATTTCTGGAGAAATAAAGCGTTGAGCCAACCTCTGTTAAAGATTCATAAGAACCTGTAAATGGGAGATTAGCTGCTATCTCGGTTACAGAGGTTCCGTTTGTTTTCCAAATATCAGATCCGGTAACCGGATGATTTCCTTTAAAATATAGTAAACTGTTAAACACTACAATTTCATTCCCAAGGCCTGAGCCCACACCAGGATATACATCTTTAACCAGACTAAAGGCATTTCCGGAAGTTGCTCTCCAAAGTTCATATCCATGAACTCCATCATCTATCCCTAAATAAAGGGCAACATTATAAGTCAGGAGAGGCTTGATAACATTGGCAGATCTTATTTTAATAGTATTATTGGCATATCCGTTACTCTTCCATAACGCAGTTTTACCGCTGGCTTCTTTGGTAGTAAAATAAAAGAAACTTCCAACTGTAAGATTTGTAAATTCTAAAATTGGTTCTCCAATACTTTTGACGAAGGTTGTACCCTGAGCTGTCCCGTCTGAACGATAAAGATCTGTCCCGGAAGTGAAGTATAGTTTTCCATTTGCGCTAATGAAATTCGTACTATTGGTAGGCACATTCCTAATAAATACAGGTTGGCAATAACCCATGACTGCAGTAAGGACTAATAGAAAAAATAGTCCTGTCATTTTCAGATTTTTCATGTGTTGAATGGTTTAGGTTAAAACATCCCGCTAAAACCAATTCAAACTGAAAATGTTTACAGAAATACTGGAAAAATTTGATTACTCCTGTATGAAAATCAAATGTATCGTTCAGAAATAAAAAAGACCCGCAGCACTTGCAGGTCTTTTGTATTGTATATTAAAAGACTAAAAGGATACATATATTAACTTTCATTACCAAAACGAAGAGAAAACTTGGTCGATTTCTCAAGAGCAAGCCGCTCTTGCATCAGAATATGACCAATAATGGTTTCAATACCAAAACAACCTTTAGCTTTTGCAAATTAAAAGGGCTCTCCACACACATCTTCTTTGCATCACGCTCCATTACTAATAAATCCACATTTACCAATGGAGCAAGATCGATCTTATTAATGACAAGCACATCTCACTGAGTAATTCCTGGTCTGGTTTTTTTAGAATCATATACCCACTGGAACTTCAATCATATATTAAAAATACACATTTGATGAAAAGGGGTACGATATCAGCAAATGTATTTATAGTAAGAAGTTCATCAAGAAACAAGCATATCTTGCAACCCTTGGTTTAAGAACTTGCACAACTACTTTTAGAGCTCGGCTTCAATCCAATTGAAGGAAGAATATAAAATACAGGCCTCAGATATATTATTTAAATGAGGCCTGCATTATATAATGACTATTGAATAGTGATTAATTATTTAGTATTAATCTCTTTACAATTGACTTCGAACCTGAGGTGAATTTGCAGAAATAAACACCGCTTGGCAATCCATTAGCGTTCCAGTTAAATTCTACCTTTTCGCCTTCTGCAGTTGATCCTTCGAAAACTTTAGCTACCAAGGTTCCATCAACTCTGAAAATTTCCGCCGTTGCATTACCATCAGTATTGCTCACTAAACTAATGTTAAACAATGCATCAGAAGGATTGGGAAATGCAGTAAACTCAATTATAGATTCTTCAGAAGAAGCTGTCCTGAAACCTGAAGTAGATGGATCATAGATAAATAATTTTTTAGGGCATGAAGGACATCCTCCACCTATCGGATAATCATTATAAGTAGTAAAGAACAACTTGCCACTTACCTCTGTCAGATTATCCGAACCGACATATGATGTACCAAAAATGCTTCTCAAAGTAGCAGTGTTAGCTGCACTTAAACCACTTTGATATAGCTGAAAGTAATTTGCAGAATCCAGAGGTAAAGATCCATAATTTTGCTCTGTGTGATCCACAAAGAAAAGCAGGTCCCCAACTGCTATATATCTTCTTGGATTATAACTATTAAAAGGATGCAAAAAATATCTATTAGAGCCACTTGCATCCGTGACAATCAAAGACCCAGGCCAACCTTGGCTTTCTCCTGTATATACAAGATGATTATTTACCTCCAGAAAATCACTCATGCTTCCATCTATATTCAGTCTCTCAACATAGACCGTTCCCGCTTCTGTACCATCAGTTACATGCAAACCTTCAAATTTAACTCCCGCATCAAAGAAATATTTAAAGTATAATTTGTTCTTAAATTTGGTGAGTTGTTCGATACCTATATAATAAAAGTCTCCCTCATTTGTATACTGCTTTACAAGGCCTGTTCCAGATGTTGTTCCGTTTGTTTTCCACAATTCAGCATATTGTACATTATTCGCTGTGTAATTCCTGGAGAAATAAAGCGTAGAGCCTACCTCTGTTATAGATTCATAAGAACCTGTAAAAGGGAGGTTCACTGCTATCTCGGTTACAGAGGTTCCGTTAGTTTTCCAAATGTCTGATCCGGTGGCAGGATGATAACCTTTAAAGTACAAAGCATTATTAAAAAGTACTATTTCACTTCCAAGACCTGATCCTGAACCCGGATATACATCTTTAACCAGACTGAAGGCATTACCGGAAGTAGCTCTCCATAGTTCATATCCATGAACACCGTCATCTATCCCTAAATAAAGGGCTACATTATAAGTAAGAAGAGGCTTGATAACATTGGCAGATCTTATTTTAATAGTATTATTGGAATATCCATTACTCTTCCATAAGGCAGTTTTACCGCTGGCTTCTTTGGTGGTAAAATAAAAGAAACTTCCAACAGTGAGATTTGTAAATTCTAAAATTGGTTCTCCAATACTTTTGACGAAAGTTGTACCCTGAGCAGTCCCGTCTGAACGATAAAGATCTGTCCCGGAAGTGAAGTAAAGTTTTCCATTTGCGCTAATGAAATTCGTACTATTGACAGGCACATTTTCAATAAATACTGGTTGACAATAGGCCCTGACTGCAAATAGGACTAATAAAAAAAGTAGTCCTGACTTATTCAGATTTTTCATGTGGTAAAGTTTAGGTTAAAACATCACGCTTAAACCAATTCAATCTGAAAATGTTTAGAGAAATACTAAAAAAAATTTGATTATCCCTTGTCGACAAGTCAATTGTACCGTTCAGAAAAACTGAAGACCTGCAGCAATTGCAGGTCTTTAATATTATTTGTTAAAAGGCTTAAAAGATAAATGTTTTAACTTTCATCACCTCATTCTAATGGAAAATTTGTTCGATTTTTCAAGAGCTGCAGCTCTTGCATACAGAATGTGATCAATAATGGCTTCCATGCCAAAACAATCTTTTGCTTTTGCAAATACAAAAGGACCCTCTCCCCGCATCTTCTTTGCATCACGTTCCATTACTGATAAATCAGCATTTACCAATGGAGCCAGATCGATCTTATTAATCACAAGCAAATCAGATTGAGTAATTCCCGGTCCGCCTTTTCTTGGAATCTTGTCACCACCGGAAACATCAATGACATAAATTGAAAAATCCACCAGTTCCTTGCTAAAGTGCGCAGCGAGATTATCACCACCACTTTCTACAAATAGAAGTTCTATATCCGGAAACCTTTTCATGAGCTCTTCAAGAGCATACATATTCTGCGAAACATCTTCTCTTATGGCCGCGTGGGGGCATCCTCCGGTTTCAACGCCAATAATTCTGTCGGCAGAGAGGGCTTCATTTCTCGTAAGAAACTCCGCATCTTCCTTAGTAAAGATATCATTGGTTACCACAGCGATATTCATTTTATCTCTTAAAGCTTTACAAAGTTGCAGAGTCCAGGCTGTTTTACCTGTACCCACAGGACCTCCGACTCCAACGGTAAAGGCTCGCTTCTTGTAGTTTCTCCGCTCATTAGTGAGTTCCCGATGATGAAAGTGACCAGGACCATCATGGTGCCCCATATGTCTGTACATGTTTAAAATTTTCATAGCTAAACAATTTTATTAATTCTGAAATAATTTTGAATAAACTTTGTCGTGAGATAGCTGAGCTATCTCCAATAAATAAGCAGACTTATAAGCATGCTTATGTGAAACCGGAACATATAGACTAATCTGTTCTGCAAACGATTCAAGAATGTATCTCAATTCTATATGTGCCCTTGAAGGACCAGCTAAACCAAGACGTATAAGCGCGCTGATCTGGTCTCTGAGCGCCATATAAAAATAAAGGTACAATGCTCTGTGATACGATACATTCAAAATTTTAATAGTCATTCCATATACTATTGGAAAATCATAAGACAGGTTTTTATTAGAAAATATCATATCCAGTTCTTCCAGCTTGATGGTGTCAGAAAGCTGCTTACTGATTCGGATCCAGTTCCGGCCTATTACACAGCTCGACTTCTTTATCATGGGATTCATCAGCATTGCATCGTAGTTCCCAAGTAGTTTTTTTAAAGAAGCCAAAGAATCCTTATCGGCATCAAGCCCAAAAGCATCGGAAACAAATGGAAAGTCAAATGAGATCAGTTGTTGGGAAAATGTAATAAGGTATTTTCTCAGATCTTCTTCACTCTTTATGAAACCCTGCTTAGCTGCAGACTCCAAACCGTAGGAATAGGCAAAACCACCAACTGGAAAGGCAGAGTCAGCAAGCTGGAATAAGAGCAGAAGATTATGATCTGAGCTCATATGTTGATTTAAAGATTTAAAACAGGTTATACAACTGCGCTAAAGGAAGCTTGCTTGCCGGAAGACAGGTTATCCATTCTCCATCAACTGTCACCTTATATGTTTCAGCATCAACTTTAATATCCGGCAGATAATCATTAAGCTTCATATCTTTTTTCTTCACCGACCTGCAACCTGATACCGGGGTTATTGATTTGTTAAGTTCATATGACTTAACAGTTGACAATGATGCCTGTGAAACAAATGCAAGAGAAGTTCTTCCAATAGCAGCTCCCCTTGCACCGAACATTGGTCTGGAGAAATATGGCTGTGGAGTAGGAATAGAAGCATTTGGATCACCCATCTGCGCCTGTACAATTACACCACCTTTTACAATCAGCTCTGGCCTGCTTCCGAAAAACTTAGGATGCCACAAGACGAGATCCGCCAATTTACCAACTTCCACAGAGCCTATTACATGCCCGCAACCATGAGCAATAGCAGGATTAATAGTATATTTCGCTATGTATCTTTTTATTCTGAAGTTATCAGATCCGGATTCCAAATCCTCCCTCAATGCACCACGTTGTTCTCTCATTTTATGAGCTGTCTGCCATGTTCTGCAAATTACTTCACCAACCCTTCCCATAGCCTGTGAATCTGAAGAAAGCATAGACAAAGCTCCCATATCATGAAGTATATCTTCAGCAGCAATAGTCTCTCCTCTGATCCTGCTTTCTGCAAAAGCAATGTCTTCAGGTATATTCTTGTCAAGGTGATGGCAAACCATCAGCATATCAAGATGTTCATCAATTGTATTTACTGTAAAAGGCTTAGTAGGATTTGTTGAGGAAGGAAGAACGTCAGGGTCTCCGCAAAGCACTATAATATCAGGAGCATGTCCACCACCTGCTCCTTCTGTATGATAAGTGTGAATGGTACGACCTTTAAAAGCCGCTCGACTGGATTCTACAAAACCACTTTCATTGAGCGTATCAGTGTGTATACAAACCTGAACATCATAATTTTCAGCTACAGCAAGACAATTATCTATTGCCGCAGGAGTTGTTCCCCAGTCCTCATGCAGTTTCAGACCAATTGCTCCAGCCTTTATCTGTTCTTCAATTTCTCCAGGATGAGAGGTATTTCCCTTTCCAAGAAAGCCTATATTCATAGGGAAATTGTCTGTAGCTTTTAACATCATCTCCAGATAAAAAGCTCCCGGAGTGCATGTTGTGGCCTTCGTACCGGTAGCAGGACCCGTACCTCCTCCTATGAAAGTAGTTATGCCGGAGGCGAGCGCCTCTTCCATTTGCTGCGGACAGATGTAATGGATATGGTTATCTATACCTCCAGCTGTTATGATCATTCCTTCTCCAGCTATCACTTCAGTTGTTGCACCTACAATCATATCAAGGTCAACTCCCTCCATGATATGAGGATTGCCACCTTTTCCAATAGCCTTAATATATCCGTTTTTTATTCCGATATCAGCTTTATAAATTCCTGTATAGTCAATTATCAGAGCATTGGTAATAATCAAATCAAGTACCTCAGAAGAATTATAACCAGAAGCCTGTCCCATACCATCCCGAAGAACCTTTCCTCCTCCAAACTTGCATTCTTCTCCATAAACGGTATAATCTTTCTCAACTTTAATGACAAGATTGGTATCTCCTAATGTTAACTTGTCTCCCGTTGTTATGCCAAACATGTCAGCATAACTCCTTCTTGAAAATTTATACGCCATAAATATTTATGATATAAAACCTTTTTCCATCATTCTATCCTTTATCAATTCAATACTGTCATGATCAATTTTCCCCTGAATAAGATTATTTCCCCCGAAGACAAGTTTTTGGCCTGCAATCTCTACCAGAGGCACTGTTTTCTTTTCACCAGGTTCAAAGCGGACTGCAGTCCCCGCTGGAATATCAAGTCTAAATCCTATTGCTTTAATCCTGTCAAACTCCAGTGCATTATTTGTTTCAGAGAAAATGTAATGAGATCCTACCTGAACAGGTCTATCTCCTTTATTGATCACATCTATGTTAATGGCCTTTCTTCCTTTGTTTAATTCAATATATCCCTCAGGAACATCCAATAAACCAGGCTTTGAATTGACAATATTATCTATAACAAGTTTTTTATCTGCCGCTACCAGACCTGATCCATAAAGTGCAAGACCATTGTTTAGGCCTTTATTACAAACAGGATTATGAACAGTTACAAGCTTTGTTCCATCAGGAAAAGTACCTTCAATCTGTACTTCATCCACCATATCAGCAACCCCTTCCATTACATCATCAACACCAAGAAGCTGTTTCCCTTTATCCATAAGCTCTGCAACACTATTTCCTTCTCTTATAAACTCAAGCAACTGAGCTGAAATAAGAGCAATTGCTTCGGGATAATTAAGAAGAATACCTCTTGCATACCGCTTTTGCGCCAGAAAACCCGCGTTATGCAACATTAGCTTTTCAATATCTTTCGGAGATAACTTCATACTTTATACTGATAGATGTTTTTTGATTTCCTGATGCTCCAATTCTTCCTTACCTCCCTCCATCACCATTTTACCTCTGTCCATGAAATAATAATAGTCTGTTAGCTGTTTGGCGAAATCAATCTTCTGCTCCACCAACAACACTGAAATATTTTTTTCTCTTGCAAGATTCTTAAGTACCTGAGCAATTTCCATTGCGATTGAAGGCTGGATCCCTTCTGTAGGCTCATCCAGAAGAATAAGAGACGGATTGCTGACCATGGCTCTCGCCAATGCAAGTTGCTGTTGTTGCCCTCCACTGAGATTTCCACCAAGTCTTTTTCTAAAGTCTTTAAGTATAGGAAACAGTTCATAAATCACCTCTTCAGGCAATTTGCCTTTCTTGTTCCCCAAGGCTTCCATGCCCAATTTTAGATTTTCATAAACAGTTAATTTAGGAATAATCTCTCTGCCTTGCGGGACATAACTTATACCCATTCTGGCCTTCTTATGCGGGGGCATTGCACCTATTTCTTCTTTCTGAAATTTTATACTTCCATCTGAAACTTTTACAAGTCCCATAATGGTCTTAAGCAAAGTGGTTTTCCCCACTCCGTTTCTTCCCATTATAGTTGTAATCTTGCCTTTAACAGCTTTAAAATTAACGCCCCACAGAATTGTGCTCTGCCCATATGCTGCCTGTAAATTATTTGATTCCAGTATTATCTCCATGATGATTCAATTTTTATTAAACACTGGTTATTCTAGTTGCGTATTCGTTCTTCCCAAGTAGCAGTCTATCACTCTCTGATCATTTCTGACTTCAGCAAATGAACCTTCCATCAATAGTTTACCTCTCACCAGAACACTCACCAAACGATTAGCAATTTGTTCCACAAAGCTCATATCATGCTCAATAACAATGACACAATGATGTTTGGCAAGATCTGTCAGCAATTCACCGGTCCTATAAGTTTCTTCATCAGACATTCCAGCAGCTGGCTCATCAATAAGCAATAACTTTGGGTCCTGTAACATTACAATAGCTATCTCCAGCCACTGCTTTTGACCATGTGACAAGTTTCCTGCAAGCTTACTTAAATGAATGTCGAGCCTTACCATTTTTGCCACCTGATATATTCTATCTTTAAGTTCCGATGAAATCTTAAAGAACATGGATTTGAATATTCCTTTTGGCATTCTGGCTGCCAGAAGCATATTATCATATACTGTCAGACTTCCGAATATGGAAGGCTTTTGAAATTTCCTTGCAATACCAAGATTGGCGATATCCACTTCTTTTCTTCCTAGAATAGGATTTCCATCAAAGACTACTTCTCCATCATCAGCCTGAGTTTTTCCGCAGAGAATATCAAGGAAGGTTGATTTGCCTGCCCCATTAGGGCCAATGATAACTCTAAGCTCATTCATACCCACACTAAAACCATGAAGATCAAGAGCCTTCACACCACCAAAGGCTACATTTAGATTTTTTACATTCAACATAATATCAGACGTTAGCTTTTAAACTTTCACTGCCTTTAACAGGCGACCATTCGGTCAGCTTTGCCTCCAGCATTTCAATCAATCCCCAGAAACCTTTTTCAAAGAAAAGGACAGTAAGGATAAATAATATTCCAAGGATATATAACCAGGATTCAGGGAACAGACTAGTACAAACACTGTAAAGATAGTTAACCAGCAATGCTCCGATTATAGCACCTTTCAATCTTCCTCTTCCACCAAGAGCAACCCACATCACCATTTCCACGGATGCTTTCACATCCATCCGACCGGGAGTGATGATTCCTGTCTGCGGCGCATACAACACTCCTCCAATTGCTGCGAGGATTGCAGCAATGACGAATACTGCCACCTTATAGTTTACAACATTGTAAGCAGTAAAACTCAATCTGGACTCGCTGTCCAGTATACCTACCAGCACTTTTCCAAACTTGGAATTAACAAGCCACCTGCAAAATAAATATGTACCGCAGAGCGTGAAAAAAGCAAGAAGGTAAAGACCAAGCTTAGTTCTCGGACTTGACAATTCAAACCCCAATAAACTTTTAAAGTCTGTTAATCCATTTGTTCCTCCAAGCATCGTTTCATTTCTAAGGAATATGAACCACACAGCCAATGCCAAAGCTTGAGTGATGATAGCGAAATAAACCCCTTTTATCCTGCTTCTGAAAACAAAGAACCCAAACAGGAAAGCAAAGAGTGCTGGTAATGCTAATGCCAGCAACAAAGAGAGACCGAAAGAATGAAATGGCTCCCAGAAAAACGGGAGTGTCTCTACCTGGTTCCATACCATAAAGTCTGGAATAGCAGCGCTGTAAACACCTTTGCCAGTTGCACTGAGCAACATGTGCATCGCTATGGAATAACCTCCGAGACAAAAGAAGAATGCCTGGCACATTGATAAAACTCCTGTATATCCCCAGATCAGATCAATGCCTAAAGCTGCTATGGCGAAACAGAAATAACGCCCCCAAAGGGAAATTGTGTTATTGGAAACAAATCCCAGGATATTTCCCAATGGGAGCACTATGAGAAATATGATTATTAATAATATATAGAATAAAGAATCTGCTGTTAAATATTTCTTCATACCGGTAAGTTTAAAGTTGACTAATCTTCACCAATTCTTCCTTTATCAGGAAACAAGCCTTTAGGTCTATACTGAAGGAACAATATGATCAGAGTTAGTATGAGTACCTTTCCATACACAGCCTGAAAGAATGATTCCAGCATTTTAAACAGAAACCCTATTCCAAATCCTGAAACAATTGAACCTGCAATGTTGCCAACACCTCCTGTCACCACAACAAGGAAAGAGTCAACTATATAAGTCTGTCCCATATCCGGAACCACATTACCTATGAGTGTCATCGCTGCTCCTGCAAGGCCGGCCAGACCAGATCCCAAAAAGAATGTCATAGCATCAAGTTTATTGGTTTCAATTCCCAGACATGAACTCATTCTTCTGTTTTGTGTAACTGCTCTTATCTGTAATCCCAATCTTGATTTGTACAAAACAAGATAAGTGGCCGTAATCATAAATGCACTAAGGAAAATGATGAATAACCTGTTATAAGGAAGAACAAGATGCTGTACAACCTCCCACCCACCTGAAAGAACTGAAGGAGTTCGGACTGCAGTAAGGTCTCCAAACAATGATCTGGCTATCTGAACAAGTACCAAACCAACCCCCCAGGTAGCCAGCATACTTTCCAAAGGCCTTGAATAAAGGTGTCTGATAATTAATCTTTCTATCACGAAGCCCCAGAAGCCTGAGACCAAAAAAGCCAATGGAAGCGATATCCAGAAAAAAAGATCTGAAGTCGGACTCATGATATTTTGGACGCAATAAGTAGTATAAGCTCCTATCATAAGAAATTCACCATGAGCCATGTTGATTACGCCAGCAAGCCCATAAACAATTGAAAGCCCCAGCGCAATCATAATAAGAATACTTCCAAGACTTAATCCACTGAACAAATTCTGGAACATTCTTAATCTTTCATGCTTTGATTGTAACTCCTCAGCTTTTTCTGAGGCAAAGTTCTTTAACTCTGGATTGGATTGAATCGCTGCGTACTGCTCAAGAATAGATTGAGTGTTAGGTCCCCAATTCAATGTAAGACTATCAGTCCACATTTTATGAGAAGCTTCCGGTGAAGAGTTCAATTGTATTGAAAATATTGTTTCCCTTCCCAATCTTAATATTTCCTGATGCTTCTCATGAGCAAGCGCAGAATATAACTTTGGCAGGATAGACTTATCCTTTAAACCCTGAAACTGAGAATAGGCAAGCTTTCGCTTTTCAACTTCAGGACTTAATAAATTCAGATAAGGAGTTATCGGAGCAAGCAATAATCTGGAACTTCTGCTAAACTCAACTTCTTTTAATTCTGATATAGGAAGGTATAAGGATTTTCCATCGTTGGAAGACAACTCCTTGAACTCTGGATAAACCTCTAATAGCTTAAATTTTTCGGTACCATCATCTGATGTTTGCTTTTCTCCAAGTGTGATCAGAATGTTATTATACATAAATAACTTCTTATCATTAATTGCAGAAAGCAATGGATACACTTCAGTTTTCTCAGATGATATTAGACTATTAATTACAACAGCCTTCAGTGAATCTGATCCAGAAATAAGAGTATTCACTTGTGTCTGAGTATCGCTTACACTAGACTCTGCGAGCAAACGCAATGGTAATGCGAAAACCAACAGAAAGTAGAAAATATATTTCATCTGGTTAATTATTAAATCAAACACAACTAATAGCAATCGTATTCGAAATCCTTTTTAAAACCGGCTGCACTTGGCTTTTGAGTTCCTCATACAGCCGGTAAATCTACCTTTACAAGTCATCAGAGTTACTGATGACTATTTACTCAACTAACAATTAATCATTAAGAGTATATGTACCACCATGACTTACGTGATCGCAATCTTTGTCAGGGGATGTTAGTTTAGACCATGGTTCTGGCTCAACAAGACCATCTGTTTTCCAGATGATATCAAACTGACCGTCGCTTCTTATTTCTCCAATCATTACAGGCTTAGCAAGGTGATGATTTTTCTCACTCATTTTAACAAGGCCCCCTGGTGATTTGAATTCAAGACCATATAATGCAGGCCGCATTTTTTCTATTTCAGTAGTACCCGCTTTTTCTACAGCATTTTTCCAAAGATAGATATCAGTATAAGCCCAGCAGATAGGATCGTCAGTCACACGGCTTTTGCCACCTGGTAATCCTTTTTTCTCACAGAATTTTTTAAAGTTCTCCACAAAAAGTTTGTTCTCGGGAGACTCAACAGACTGATAATAATTCCATGCAGCTAAGTGGCCTACAAGAAATTCTGTATCCATTGAACGCAACTCATCTTCTGCAACAGAGAATGCCATGATAGGACACATCGCTGCAGTAAGTCCCTGATTTGCGAATTCTTTATAGAATGGCACGTTAGAGTCACCGTTTACAGTACTTAATACACATGCTTTTCCGCCAGCTGCAAACTTCTTCACTTTAGAAACAATAGTCTGATAATCCTGATGATGAAAAGGAGTATATTCTTCGATGATATTTTCTTTAGGAACCCCTTTTGAAAGAAGGAATGCTTTAAGGATTTTATTAGCTGTTCTAGGAAACACATAATCTGTTCCTAGCAAATAGAACTTCTTATATCCACCGCCTTTTTCACTCATAAGATATTCAGCAGCTGGTATCAACTGCTGGTTTGGAGTAGCACCTGAATAGATTACGTTTGCAGAACATTCTTCACCCTCATATTGCACAGGATAAAACAAAAGACTGTTATGTTCTTCAAATACTGGCAACACAGACTTTCTTGACACTGAAGTCCAGCAGCCGAATACAGCAGCCACCTTTTTGTCAAGTATAAGTTCTTTTGACTTTTCCGCAAATAGATCCCAGTCAGATGCAGGGTCTACAATAACAGGCTCTACCTTTTTACCAAGCACACCACCGGAAGCATTGATTTCCTCCACTGCCATTTCTATAACATCTTTAAGAGAAACTTCAGAGATAGCCATAGTACCACTCAATGAGTGCAATACTCCGATTTTAATGGTTTCTCCTGATGCAGCTTCTGCTGATTTTTCTTGTTCCGATGCGGAGTCTTTCGATCCTGAACATGAAGAAAACAAGAGGCCAGCAGCCAGCATGAGCGACAGAAACTTATACAAAGTCTTTGATTTAAATGGTGTTTTCATACGAGTCGTTGTTAGAGTTAGTATTTTAGTAAAGTTGTCCGATAATTATTTTGATACCATAGATGAATGAACAAGCAGCAATAAGACATGAAAACCATGTCAGATACCTGGGATGTAAAAACTTTAGTCTTGTGATGGAAGCTGCAATAATTCCCATGCCTACTATTGTACCTAGTCCAAACAGCATCAGGAAAAGTATTTGCTCCTGTCGGTTCTCAGCAAGGCCTGCGAGCATGGCAGCGATAGATCCACTACCAGCAAGGCCGTGAACAACTCCAACATTGAAGAACAAAGTCTTGTTACCTGAAGAGTTCTTTTCCTTTCTTTTAAGAATATATAGGCGATAGATTCCAATCAATACCATCATCACTCCTACAAAAAGTTCAAAAGAAAAATGCTCGGGAAAGGCAATAAAGTTTTTAACAAATGATATAGAAAGAGCCCCGATGATAACAGAGCATGTATGACCCAAACCCCAGGTTGCGCCTAATATCGCTTCTTCCCGGAAGCTTCGTCTGATTTGAACAAGATTACCAACAGCCACTACATGATCTGTTTCCATTGAATGGCTTAAGCCTATAAGTAAAGGTGTTATCATATAAGAGCTAATGGATTGCTTTATCTTGATTCATTCCCCCTAAGGGGACATTGGATTATTAAGTTTTGAAATCTTTAGAAAATAAAGAACTGCAGCTGGCACCACAACTGTCCATAAGTCTTGTTGGAAATTTCTCCTGAATCCTGTGGAACTCCTTTTGTGAATGTCGTATAAGACAATCTTACGTTTGTACCATATCCATTGAAGAAGTAGTTAACACCACCGCCAAATACAGTTCCACCTTGAAGTTTGTTGTATGTAGTCGTATTTCCTTCGGCCTGTTCTTTAGTAGCACTTACTGCCTTATTCTCAAATCTGATCCATGGTTGAACCTTTATGTCTTTAAAGTAGTAGCCAAGTTCAAGGAATGATACAGTTTGCTGAGGGATCATTTTAGCAAAACTATATTTCGTATCTGTCTTAGAACCTCCGGACATGTAGGTAAATGCAGAGTTAAGCGTTACAGAACCTGCTTTTGAAACGGGCACATCAACAAACAAGTCCGCTCCCACATTATAATATGTAGCCTGAGCATCAAAACCTGCACCAAGCGCTACAGTCTTACCGGCTCCAAGTTTAGTTCCTGCATAGTAGTAGTCCTGCTCCGGATCAAGGAAGTTATAAACGACTCTACCGACAGTTCTAAAAGGAGCTTTATCGTCAAATCTTCTTCCTGAAAAAATACCGAAACGATACTCTAGCTTTTTCTTCAGGAAAAATCCTCTCGCATTCAATCCAAGATCACGACCAAAGTTTCCTTGCAGCGGGTCATTTGCAAAGAGATTGTATGGGTATTGATAATAAGTAAAATCATTGGCCATCAGAGATGCTGCTCCCTGAAGCCCGTTCCTGTTATGAGACACAAGTTGCATACCAGCTACAAGCATTATATGCTCATTGAAAGTATGCTCATACTGTGCATCAAGTATTATGGGTGATACTTTTACATTTTTAGTGCTTGAGTCTAGTCTTACTCCTATTGGTGAAGGAATATCCGTTTCAAGAAAGAAAGCTCCTTTTTTTGAAAGTTGTCCACCGACAAGTACCCTGGCTCTGTATAAAGTGATTCCCTTATTCCAGTCGCTACCAGCTTCACCATAGTTGGTGTTTGATCCAAACCCTGTCTGTTGCGAAGATGCAAACATGTGAACAATAGAACCTACACTTATAGATGGTTTAAAGGGTACTGAATCAGCTTTCTCTTCTTTATCAGTCCTAAAATAATGAGAAGGCATTTCTCTCATAATAAAAGTATTGACAGGTGCCTTTTGAAAATTACTCCCGGTAGGGATTCCTGTCTTTTTTCTGAAAGGACCGGAAACTGTAGAGTTTACATCCGTTCCTGATGAATTTTTTTCTTTTTCTTCAAAATCTTCTCCTTTTGAAAAAGCGCCAGTGTTTAACCCCAGCGACAGGGCAGCCATGCAAAAAGCTGTCGGTAAAAGTTTAATTGTTTTCATCATTTGTGTCCTTATTTAATTGTTCAACTAGAATACTTACGTATTTTAAACAATTATATTAAAGTACTTACGTATTTCAAAATGACTTTAAAAAATTCTATAATAATTCATATTTATACTTTTTTAAATAATACTAGTACAAATATTGACATAAATTAAGGAACAATAACAATTAATAGAATCATAAAATACTTTCATGAACAAAATAAGGAATATCTATTGAGCAAACTACTTACGTTCATAAACGTAGTCAATTATTTATCATGAAAATTAAAATTTTAACAAAAAAAAACTAAAACAGTCTAAATTTAACACCTATTTGCAAAAAAGATACATACAAATTAAATAATAATGGAATCATAACGACTTAAAACATCAAACTAAAGTTGGAAAATTAACACCCCATTATACCTGGCCTTTATACATACAATCAAAAAGTATGGATCTATTGGGTAAGGAGAAAAGCGACAAAAAACTTTTTTTAGATAAAACACAAAAAACAACCTGCCTAAGAGCAAGACACAAAAAATGAGACTATAAAAATAAAGGAGCCTCTGAATAATTTCCAGAAGCTCCTTTAATCGTAATTCTGATTATTTTAATACTTCACAGCGAGCGGTCCCCATTCTGTTTTTCCCAATTATCTTAACAAAATACTGACCATTGGCAACATTGCTTAAATTCACATTTACAATATTCCTTCCAGAAGAAAGATAAACAACAGAAGGATTTACAACATTTCCATACATATTTACCAACTCAATTTCAGCCATTCCTGGAGTATCATTTTCTATTTCCAGAGTAAGCTGATCAGTTGATGGTACAGGATAAGCCAAAAGTTTCTGGAAAGACGAACCAGAAGCTTTAACACCAGCGATAATATTATTAAGAGCAACAACTTCTCCGTCAGGCAAAGCAGCATATAAAGCTAATGCTGGCCCATCATTGTTTTGCAAAGGATTCAGAAAGCCGCTTGCAAATATCATAATTGCTTGTCCTGCATAGCCACTTAGGTCTGCAGAAAATGCACCTAAAGTATCTTCTTTATTATAAGTGCTGGTAAGATATATATTATAACTGCCAGGGCTGAGGACATCATAATTTGCATTAAGGTTATATCCAATGGATTTCACTAAGGTGTCACCATCTCCCGTTACAACATTCAATACAGGAGTATCTGTGCTGCCATGCCAGAAGTTAACTTCCACAGTAGAAGGATCGGTAGCTATGTCTTTGGCGGCATTAAAGACCTTTAGAGTAAAAGCAATGTCTTTATTTTCAGGGTTTGGCGCAAACCCGGTTCCTACTACACCAGTTGCCATAATGATATTTTTTGTACCGGGAGCCAGAGTAACTGTAGTACTATAAATAGCATCGGCAGAGCTTGTACTGTTTGCAGGAGCGATATCAATTTTAATGGGCACATCGGCAATAACAGTTTCAAATTCACTCGCCTGCCTGAACTGAACATTGTCAGCCCATAATATGTCACTGAGATAGACGTCGACTGTAAGAAGCTGAGGATCTGCGGCATTATGAATTACCTGAACTAATGCAGTAGAAAACTGAGCATACAAACACCCTGTAGGAAGGAGAACAGATGCAAATACAAAAATCACTTTCTTTAATTGAGTAAAGTTCATTCTCATAGCGTAAATTAATAAAGATTATCAATGATTAAGAAAAACAAACCAGCAGGAATGGTTTATGTTATGAACTTTCAAAAATGCCCTGAACAAAAAAATCCTCCGGTTTTCCCAGAGGATTCATAAAGGAATAATATTTTCTTTAAAACTATTTAGTTGCTTTAAGGTCAAACTCAATATCTACTTCATCATAAATTGCTTTATCTCCTAAGTTTTCAAAAAATTTACCGGAGCCGTAACGAATATCCCATTTAGTTCTGTCAATAACTGTAGTTCCTTTTGCTGTTAACTCATTTCCTTGGTGGTTAATTTTAACCGGTACACTGATTTCATCAGTTTTTCCTTTTAAAGTCAGCTTTCCGGTAACTACCTCTTCTTTCTCCGCTTTACCAGCGTCTAATCTTTGGATTTCAAAGGTAGCAGTCGGATGTTTTTCTACATCAAAGAAATCAGGAGATTTTAAATGTCCGATAAGCTTTTGATTGCTCTCTTTATCTGTTAAATCTTCGTTCTTAATTGATTTCATATCAATTGTAATTGTTCCACCGGTGATTACATTATTAACAACCTTTAATTCACCGCTTTGAATTTTGATCGAGCCGTTATGTTTACCGGTAACTTTTTTACCTGTCCATTTTATGCTGCTATTTGCAGTATCCACTTTATAAACAGCTTCTCCTTCTTGAGAGACTGCATTGCCACCTGTAGCTGTTGCTGTCGTGTCAGAAGTTCCGGATTCTTGTTTCTTAGTTTCACAGGAAAAAAGCAATACAAGAGAAAAGATAAAAAGTAATTTTAAGTGAGATTGTTTCATCATTTTGTGCCATTTTTTTGTTGAAACAAGACAACTTAAAAGTCTAGAAAATGTTTGAAAGAAATCGGAATTTTACCTAATTCTTTGTAACCAACATTCTACCTATGATACTGCCAATCCAACAAAGATTAAAAGAAACCAAAACCATAAAAAGCAAATACTGGGTAGTCAATGCTCCTGCCAGAACAAGCAGGCAAATCAAAAAAATAAGTGTTGTAAAAGAAATTCCTATGGAAGTAAGCCTGGAAACATTCCTTGAAAAGCCATAGAGCCATGTAGCCATTAAACCTGTAAATAGGGGCACTATGCCAAAGACCGCAAATCCAAAAATATGACCAAAATAAATCAGCAGGACATATAACCCACAATTTACAATCAATGTAAATGCAATAGTCAACCACCATCTCTTGGTATCAGACAATAGCGAAATTTTTTCCAGGATATTCATCTATTCTTCAGGAAGGTACCCCATTCAATACCACAACCGAATTCTAAGATACTATATAATTTCATAATTAAAGGAACAATCATTCAGAAAACATCAACTCCAAAATTTAAAAACCTGCTTAAGTACTACTTCCCATGCCCTTCGTCCGGTGACTTCTTGATTTAAAAAAGAACCACAACATTATTGTGGTCCGGTTCTATTATCAAATAAGTCTATAAGTTTAACTTTTGATAGCTTTCTGAAAGAGCATTTTGTTCAAAAAAAGGCTTCCATAATTAACAGAGTTGTTAATTCAACAAAATAGAGAATTTCAAAAGCAAAGATCTACAATTCTCTTTTATTAAGCATAAATTGATATTAAACCCCTTCAAATGCTTTCTCCAGCAAACTTATATCATACTTCTTCATTTGCAGATAGGCATTCATTACCCTTTCCCTTTTGCTTATATCAGGATCTGTTAACATCTTTTCCAAAACCTTTGGTACAACCTGCCAGGATAAGCCAAACTTATCCTTTAGCCATCCACATGGTCCCTCTTCACCATCCTTTGTCAGCTTTTCCCAATAATAATCTATCTCCTCCTGAGAATCACACATCACCTGCAGAGAAACTGCTTCTGAAAACTTAAACAGGGGGCCGCCATTTAGGGCATCGTATCTCTGCCCTTCGATTTCAAAAGAAACAACCATAACTGAACCGGCCTCTTTCTTATGAAACTCATAACCTGCTTCACCATAGTAGGAGATATCCGTAATTTTTGAATTCTTAAAAATAGAAGTATAAAACCTGGCGGCTGCTTCAGCCTGATCATCAAACCATAAGCAAGGTACAATTCTGTTTACTACACTCATCTTATTTAAAATTTATGTTTTGAAAATATATATAAAGCTTATTTAGAAATCATTCTGCCTATTAAGAAGAAAGGAGGATACATGTTTAAAATAATCATAACAAACAACCAGACAATTATTCCTAAGAGAGTACCAATTAAAGACCATTATTTTAATTTAATCTCCTGAAAATGCGACTATTTAAGGGGTAGATCGCGACAAATGAACCTTGTACATTTATGGAATGAAAAAGATTTCCATTCTGGTACCAATAGGAGCTGTTTTGGGCAGCATTGAAGGGCCTCGTCAGGTTTTTACAGAAGTAAATAAACACCTTATCCGCCTTGGAAAGGAGCCGATATTTGAAATAAAACTTACTGCCCTAAGCAAAGAAGTCTCTATCGCTAATAATCTATATAAAATCTATCCTGACAAATTGATCTTCGATATTGATAATACAGATCTTATCATCATCCCTGCCATTGATGGAGATCTAAAATCAATCATTGATTTAAACAGAGATTATTATCCATGGATAAAAGATCACTATTTTAAAGGTGCGGAAGTAGCAAGCCTTTGTCTAGGTGCTTTTTTACTGGCATCAACAGGACTATTAAAAGGAAAAAGTTGCGCGACACATTGGCTTTCTGCAAATGAATTTAAAAAGATGTTTCCGGATGTACGTCTGGTAGAAGATAAAATCATTACGGATGAAAACGGGATATACTCAAGTGGTGGAGCATTCTCCTACTTAAACCTCATACTTTATCTGATTGAAAAATATGCAGGAAGAGACATTGCTATATTCATGGCAAGAGCATTTCAGATCGATATTGAACGTCGAAGCCAATCACCATTTACAATATTTAATGGGCAAAAAGATCATGAAGACATAATTATTAAAAAAGCCCAGGAATTGATAGAAAGTAATCCGGCAGAAAAGTTTACAGTAGATCAGATTGCACTAAAATTTGCGTTAGGCAGAAGAAACCTTGAACGCAGATTTAAAAAAGCCACTTCCAATACCATCATAGAATATGTGCAACGAGTAAGAATAGAAGCCGCCAAACAATCCCTGGAGACAACACATAGCAATGTAAATGAAGTTATGTATGGCGTAGGTTATTCAGACCCTAAAGCTTTCAGAATGATATTTAAAAAATATACAGGAATGTCGCCAATACAATACAGGGCTAAGTACAATAAAGAATATTCTATGAATCTTACTGATAAACTTAATGACTTATAACTAATTTCTTAACAACAGAAGATTCAGGGCTTTCCAATTTTAAATAATAAAGACCATCTTCAAGAGAATTAACAGGAATTACCTCCTGATCAGTTTTAATTATTCCATTAAGAATTACTGAACCATAACAATTGATAAGCTCATAATCCGCCCCTTTAGCATTTTCTATATTGATATACTCTGATGCCGGATTAGGTAGGATCTCTATCTTAGAATTCACTATCGCCGGTTTAGTGTCCAAAATGATAGCCAGCAACTCATCACAATTCCCCAAAACTTTATCTCCTTTATTGAAACAGACAGTAGTCAATTTATACTGATTCAGTCCACCACCCCAATCAGCATTATGATACGAAGTAAGTCCAATTCCAGGGAAATAGACATAGTAATAACTACTCTCAAAATTTGTAATGGATTGAACTATCAGCGAATCATGTTTAATATAAACCCTATATTGAAAAGGATCATCAAACCCAATTTCATATGTAAGAAGGTCAAACATATCAATATAATATTCAATCGTCTCCTTTCTGTATTGCTCCAGAGATAGCGTATCAACCGTGGTTTCCCGAAAAAATTTATTCCTTCTAACCCTCCGAATTTTGTAATCATAAGATGAACTCCCTTCAATTAACTCTTTTCCAATAACTTCATAATAAATGTTACCGCTTGGTAAAAATATTGGTCTTGGGTATAAAGCATCTTCTTCCTGCTGTCCCCACCTATCACCCACTTCGAAATTGTATATATTTTCCAGAGTGGCAAAATAAGAACCTAAATTCAATTCCTTTATAGCATCAAGTTTATAAGAAAAGAAATTCACTGAATAAAAACTTCTTTCAGCTAAATCATTATATTCAAAGGGAGTTTCGGTACTATAAAGACCAAAAGATTTTGTAATCTTAATTTCTTTTCCATCGCTCAATCTGATGGTAATCAAAGAATCCATAAGATCAAAAACTTTTTCATAAGTTTTTGAAAGAATTATTGCTTCGAGATTCCTTCTTTTGGAAAAAGTCCAGGGTGTGTTTAGTGGTACATTCAGCTTTAATACTAATGTATCTTTTGACAATGTAATAAATGAATAAACCTTATAAGGAGACTTAATTATTTTTCTGCCCAAAATATTTGAATAACATTCTCCATTCAAACATCCAAAATACTTCTTATCCAACTCGAATATAGAATCTGATCCAATCGCATATACAGAATCAAGCCTCAGAGTGAATAATGTATCTCGATTAGCTGTTGCATATTGATAAGTTAACCCCTTACGCAAAGGATTATAGTCCTGTGCAAAAAGTACATTTAATGAAAGGCATAGGAATATACAGAATGTTGTAAAAAATTTCATATTGATAAAAAAGTGTTTTAACAAAAATACAAAAAAGAGAGAAGGCCGCAATTTTGAATATTTTTTAATAATAAAGAGGCCTGATTACGTCGAACAAGCCTCTTTATTAAAGCTTTAAGAAAAAACTTATTGTCTTCTATAATTTAGCAGAACCTTTAAATCTCCAACCATTATATCAAAAGCCCCTGGCTCAGTGATCCATTTCATGTCTTCTCCTACAAAAGCCAGATCACTTGCGGAAATTTCATATTCAACAGTCTTTGTTTCTCCCGGCTTCAATTCAACCTTTTTAAAACCTCTCAAACGCTTTACAGAAGGTGTAACCGAAGCAAAATGATCTCTTGAATACAACTCTACCGTTTCTTGACCACTTTTCCTCCCGGTGTTCTTAACATCCACTGATACCTTGATTTTAGAATCTCCTGTAAGCTGATCATTGCTTAACTTAAGATTACTCAACTCAAAGCTTGTATAGCTCAATCCGAATCCAAAAGGATACTGAGGATCAAATTCGTAAAAATATTTATATTCAGGTTCTACAATCTCTACTGCTTCATCCAGCCACTTGTGATCATAAGTCATAAGCTCTCCTGAATACCGAGGATATGTAAAGGGCAGTTTGCCACTAGGATTATAATCTCCGTACAATACATCCGCTACTGCATTACCTCCTTGTGAGCCTGGCCAGTAAGCCATTAATACTCCCTTTGCATGAGGTTCTATTTCTCTGATAAGCCTTGGTCTACCTTCTGTGAGTATATATACTAACGGAATAGTAGGATACATCTTTACAATATTACGAACTCCTTCAATGTCCTCAGATGGAAGTTCAAGTGACTTTGTATTCCCTGGAGTTTCTGCGTATGCATCTTCACCTAAAGTGACAATGATGTAATCAGGTTTAACATCTGAAGGGATCTCTTTAAAATCCTTCTTGTAGACAATATTCGTCTCTCCAACCTTTCTTTTCAAGGCTTCAAGAATTGTAAGATCAGTCTTTGGGAAATACTCAGGTTTGCGCCCTTGCCATGTGTAAGACCAGGCCCCGTTCAAAGCTGTCAGTGAATTCGCATAAGGACCAACGACCAGGACCTTTTTATTCTTCTCCAATGGCAGCACCTGATCAGCATTCTTTAGAAGAGTAATTGATTCCCTTGCTGCAGCCAAAGCTGCTTGCTTATACTCCGGTAAACCAAAATTTTTAACTGCTTCCTTTTCTACATATGGTCTTTCAAAAATTCCCAGATCAAATTTCAGATCAAGGATTCTCTTTACAGATTCATTAATGCGCTCTTCTTTTATCCTGCCTTCTTTCACTAATGCTATCAAATCCTCATAAAAGCTGAAGTCAAAAGGAACAATACACATATCAATGCCTGCATTTACAGAAAGATAAACAGCCTCTTTATGATTCTCTGCTACCCTGTGACGTTCTGTAAGTTTTTTAATATCCTCCCAATCTGTGATGATAATGCCTTTGTAGTTCAATTCATTTCTCAACACATCCGTAAGTAAATATCTGCTGGCATGTACAGGAGTTCCATTGACCTCACCAGAGTTTACCATAAGCGTATGTGAACCCGCATCAACAGCAGCTTTGAAAGGTGGAAGAAAATACTCTCTCAGATTAATTTCCGGTATATATGCAGCTGCCCTGTCTTTACCATTAGCTGGAACAGAGTACCCAACAAAATGCTTCATGCAGGATGCGACACTGGCAAAATCGTTAAGGCTCTTTCCTTCATAACCTTTTATAGAAGCCACACCCATTATTGTTGATATAAGCACATCCTCCCCAAATGTTTCAGGGAACCGGGGCCACAAGGGTTGTCTGCCTACATCAAGGACAGGAGAGAAATTATATCTGATGCCCGAAGCCCTTACTTCCTTTGCTGTAATCTCCGCACATAACTTTACAAGCTCAGGATTTCTGGTAGCTGCAAGACCAAGATTGTGTGGGAACAATGTAGAATTAAGAGTAAAGTTTGTTCCATGTACGGCATCAATACAATATAAGAAAGGAATCTTAAGTCTTGTTTCAGTTAAAGATACTTTCTGTATTTCGTTAATCAACTTATGCCATTCTTCTAGACTGTAAGCATGCTTTACTACATTCTGAATAGAACCCACATGATGCTTTACTATAACATCCCTGAGCTTTACCGGATCAACCTTAAGCGGATTATCAGAAGGATCAGTAATGGCAGAAAGTGTAAGGTTAGTCATCTGACCAACCTTTTCCTCCAAAGTCATCTTTGAAATAAGCTCTGATACAATTTTGCTTTTGTCTCCTTTTTGGCCAAACGATGCAAAAGAAGTAACTAAAGAAAGAAATAGACAACAGAATTGCCTAATGAATTTTTTATTTGGAAACATACAGTCGTGTTATAAAAGTTTGGTTTTACTTTCAATGCAGAATTACTGAGACCATGAAGTCGGCACTCTGTCCCAGCGATGTTGCTTTAACTTTTCCAGCAACTCCTCTGAAAGGCCTTTCCCGTCACTGACAGCAAGATTACTTTTAGCATGATGGAGCTTACGCATACCAGGGATGGTAGTGGCTACTTCTTTATTGCTAAGAATAAACCTGAGTGCCATTTCAGGCATAGTCATATCAGAAGGAACCAGGGGCTTTAATTTATCAGCATGCTCAACACTTGAATTAAGATTTTCTGGAACGAAATAAGTTGCTCTCCAGTCTCCTTCTGGAAACTTGGTTTCCTTTGTAAGTAATCCGGTAAGTGTGCCTTCGTCAAATGGGACACGGGCAATAACACCTACATTGTTCTCCTTACATACAGGAAATAACTCATCTTCGGGGTTCTGATCAAAAATATTATAAATTACCTGTATCCCATCTATTAAACCTGTTTTAATAGTGTTAATGCAATTTGCAGGTTCCCATCTGTTAACACTTATACCCATCGCTGCTATTTTTCCTTGTCTTTTTAACTGTTCAACAGCCTTCTGCCATTCTTCCTGCTGAGCCCATGAATCCTCCCAAACATGGAATTGCTGAAGATCTATCCTTTCCACACCAAGGTTTTTCAAACTCATCTCAGTGTATTTGATAATATGCTCGGCTGGGAAACATTCCTCTAATTTGTAATGGCTTTTAGAAGGCCATTTAAAATTTTTAGGCGGAATCTTTGTAGCAACGTAAAGCTTTTTAGAAGAATTTCTTTTCAGCAAATCTCCAAGGATTCTTTCACTAGCCCCTTCTCCATACCCCCAGGCAGTATCAAAAAAATTACAACCTGCTTCTACAGCATAATCAAGTGAGCTTAAAGTTTCCTTATCATCATTGCCAGTCCAGCCAGCAAGTCCCCACATACCATAACCGATTTCACTGATCTTCCAGCCGGTACGTCCAAATGTTCTGTATTGCATCGTTAACTTTCTTTAATTGTTTTATTTTAATATTTAGAAAAGATTTTATTTATTCATCAGCTTGTAGCTCACAAAAGCAAACCTTTTGCTATCAGGTGACCATGAAGGAACATTGATAGTGCCTTGACCACCAAACAACTTTGTCAACACTTCAGGTTTACCGCCGGAAAGAGGCATTAGCCTCAAACGAACATATTTATTGGCAGGATGCCCATCTACATTTTTATCGTATGAAACAAAGACTAACCACTTTCCATCAGGAGAAGGGTGGGGAAACCAGTCGTTATAATCATCGAATGTCATTTGAGTTTGCTCGCTGCCATCAGGCTTCATTCTCCATATTTTCATTCTGCCAGTTCTCACAGAATTAAAATAGATGTATTTCCCATCATAAGAATAATCTGGACCATCATCAAGGCCCGTTGCAATAGTAAGACGGGTTTCTTTTCCTCCATTTACAGGAATAGAATAGATATCAAATTCACCATTCCTCTCGGCACAATAAGCCAAGGTCTTCCCGTCTGGAGACCAACCATGCCAGTATGAAGGACCAACAGGAGTAACAGCTACAGGATGTCCTCCGGCTATAGGACAAGTATAAATGATAGAATTCCCTGTTTTGCTTTCGTGATGACTTATCACCAATTGAGAATTATCCGGGGAAATGCCATGGTCATTGTTACAGTTTGTGGCAAAGCCGGTATTGATTAATTCAGGTTTGCCATCGAAATTAAATTTATATATTCTACCCTTGCTGTTGTAAACTAAAAACTTCCCATCTCTTGACCAATTGGGCGCTTCAAAATGTTCATCTGATTTATAGACCACGCTCCTCTTTCTTGTTTCCAGATCATAAATCTCCAGAAAGCTTTCAACCTTTTCTTCCTGATTCTTCAGCACAAAAGCAGAAGCCATAATGAGGATACAAAATCCGACAAAAAGAAATTTCTTTTTCATAAAATCATTAACTAGTAATTATAACTCAAAAGCCCACTTCTCAAACCCTCCTCATAAAGCAGAAAGGACAAGTTCTGAAATTACTACAGAGCCTATTACTTTTTACTTTCTACTTTATACTTTAAGCTTATTTCGCGAAGTCATCAAAACTACGCTCACTTACTTTTATAATATTTTTACTAATGAACTCAGCCCCTTCTTTCGCTCCATCCAATTGGTTTTTAAGGCAACATTCCCATTCAAGAACTGCCCATCCCGAAAAATCATATTGAGCAAGTTTGCTAAATATTGATTTGAAATTTACTTGTCCATCTCCCAGGGACCTGAACCTTCCTGGTCTGTTTATCCATTCCTGATATCCACCATAAACACCTGATCTTCCTGTAGGATTGAACTCCGCATCTTTCACATGAAACATTTTGATATATTCATGATAAATATCAATATAATCAAGATAATTGATCTGCTGTAACAACAAGTGACTTGGGTCATACAGAATATTTACTCTTTTATGATTTCCTGTAGCCTTTAAAAATTTCTCAAAAGTAATACCATCATGCAAGTCCTCACCAGGATGTATTTCATAACAAAGATCAACACCTGCTTCTTCAAAGGCATCCAATATAGGATTCCACCTTTTCGCGAGTTCTTTGAATGTCTCTTCGACCTGGTTTGGTTTTCTCTGCGGCCATGGATAAACAGTATGCCACATAAGTGCTCCAGAAAATGTAGCATGAGCATTCAATCCTAAGTTTCGACTCGCCTTTGCTGCATATTTTAATTGCTGAATTGCCCATTCAGTTCTTGCTTGATAGTTCCCTTTAAATTCTACTGGAGCAAAACCATCAAACTGATCGCTGAGAGCAGGATTTACTGCAACGAGCTGGCCTTGTAGGTGTGTAGACAGTTCTGTTATTTCTAAACCAGCAGCTTTAACTATGCCTTTTAATTCATCAGCATAGGTTTTACTTTCTGCTGCTTTTTTAAGGTCCATGCATCTAGTATCCCATGTCGGAATCTGTACTCCTTTAAAACCTAATTTTGTCGCCCATTTGCAACAATTCTCCAATGAATTAAAAGGAGCAGCGTCATCCATAAACTGGGCAAGAAAGATCCCAGGCCCCTTAATTGTTCTCATCTTTTATTCTATAATTTTACCCACTGGGCATTTTTACGTCCTGATTCAATAACAGCTTCAATAAAGCGCATCCCCCGGACTCCGTCTTCAATATCCGGAAAATCAAACTCATCTTTCCTTCCCTCTTGCGATCCTTGAATTGCTCTTGAAAACTCCCTATAGATATTTGCAAGGGATTCAATGTATCCTTCCGGATGACCTCCCGGAAGTCTCGTTTCTCTTAGTGCCGCTTTTGAAAGATAGCTCTTATCCACTCCGGTCCTATATACTTGAACAGGCGCTCCATTCATCTTAACTAATAGACTATTAGGTTCTGACTGCAGCCATTCCAAACTACCCATTTCACCATAAATTCTAATCTTCAATTCATTTTCTTCACCTATAGCGATTTGACTTGAAAATAAAACTCCTTTGGCACCATTTTCAAATCTTAGCAAAACACTTGCATCGTCATCAAGCTTTCTTCCTTTTACAAAAGTGGATACATCAGCACTCAGCTCAGAGATCTTTAACCCAGTAATATATTCGGCGAGGTTTTCGGCATGCGTACCAATATCTCCGACACAGCAACTTATTCCTGCTTTATCAGGGTCTGTTCTCCAGTCTGCTTGCTTCTGACCTGATTCTTCAATCCTTGCCGCAAGCCAACCTTGCATATATTCAGCAATTACCTTTCTAACTGGACCGATCCTTCCACTATTAACAATCGACCTGGCTTCCTTTACCATTGGATACCCAGTATAATTATGCATTAGCCCAAATAACAAACCAGAATGTTTAACTTTATCACGAAGCGCTTCAGCCTCAGAAGAAGAAAGCGATAGAGGTTTTTCACATAAGACATGAAAGCCATTTTCGAGAGCCAGGATCGCAGGTTTAGCATGGAGATAATTCGGTGTTACAATGGAGACAAAATCCATACGAACATCTTTCGGCAAAGCCCTTTCTTTATTAATCATTTCTTCAAAAGAAACATAAACTCTGTCAGGAGATAAATACAGCGCAGCACCGGAAGCTTTTGATTTACTTTCACTACTGCTAAATGCCCCGCAGACTAACTCAATTTCCCCATCCAAAGCTGCTGCCATTCGATGGACTGTCCCAATAAATGCATCCTGCCCTCCACCAACCATCCCCATTCTTACTTTTCTTTTCATCATGAAATGACTTAATTAAAACTCACAAGACCTCGTCCCCTCTCCTGAGGGAAAAAGGGAACAGTCTACAATTAGTATTAGGATCAATTTACACTTGGAGCTTCAAGCTTTGAACTTAATATCTGAAACTTACCACTTATAACTTATCCCAGCTCTGCTCTCACTCTCTCCAGCAACTTCTTAGTAGTTTTTATGCCAGTATATTCATCAAGTTTTTCTCCTTCATATTCAATACCTATGTAGCCTTTATAACCAGAGGACTTGATAAGTTCAAGCATCTTTTTATAATCAATATCCGGTTCATTCCCTTTTGAATCAAAATTGAAAGCTTTAGCGCTGACACCCTTTGCATAAGGTAACATCTCTTTGACCCCCTTGTATCTATCATACCAATCTACACATGGAGATTCCCAAAGGTCGCCCTTTTCTCTTCTCATACAAAAATTCCCGAAGTCAGGCAAGGTCCCGCAAAAAGGATTGTTGATTTGTTTTATTACTTCAGCCAGTAAAGCCCCATTTGAAGAATGCTGACCGTGGTTTTCTACGATGACATTCATCTTATATTTTGCCCCAAATTCAGCAAGTGTGCCTAATCCATCAATAGAAGCAGCTTTCCATTCTTCATCAGAACCTGCACCGTGCAGGTTAACTCGAATAGAATGACATCCCAGAAACTTTGCTGCTTCAATCCATTTATAATGATTCTCAACTGCAGTCTTTCTTTCAGTGTCTACTTTTGAAGATAAAGAACCTTCATTATCTACCATTATAAGTAAACTTTTTACTCCATTGTCTTTCGCCCTTTGTTTTAAACTCTTTAGATATTCCTGATCTTTTGCTTTATCTGCAAAGAACTGATTCACATATTCAACCGCATCCAGTCCGAACTCTTTTTTTGCGACTGAAGCAAAATCAAGCGTTGTGAGTTTTCCTGAAAACATGGCTTTGTGAAGGGACCACTGAGCCAGGGAGATTTTAAAATCGAATTTATCTGCTGCAAATAAAGCTGAAGGAAAGGAAGAAAGTAATGTAATCCCTCCTGCCAAAACTCCTGCTTCTTTTATAAAAGTACGTCTGTCTTTTGTCATCATTGAATCTGGAGACTATATCAATCTTCTTAATCCTTTTGGTATAATGTATAGGATGATGCCTTCTTTTTCATAAACTGAAAGAGCCATCCAAAAGCAAAGATCAGGAAGAATGGTAAAAGTGAAATGTATTTTAATGTTGTTGCTCCTGCTATAAGTCTGGCCTTAGCCAGCATGAGAAATTCGGGAGTATCGTTCGAAAATTCTTTTAATTCAGCCAGGTTAGCTCCATCAGGTAGATTTGCAAGCGTCTGAATATCATAAAATGCACCCATATATGGAAGAATAAAAGCTACAGACAACATACCTGCGCCGCCCATAATAGAAAGGCCAAGCTCACCTGTACGTGGTAAATATTCTGAAACAAATCCCAGCATGGTTGGCCAGAAATAACATATACCAGATGCAAATACAATAGCAGAAACAAAAAGCATATAACCTGAAGACTGACTTAACAGATATAAACCGGCTGAAGATAGCACTGCAGATGCCAGCAATATACCTGCCGGAGAAAGCAGTTTTTCCACTGGTCCGGCAAATGCCCGTCCTAAAGCCATTAATCCATTAATCAAAACCAAAAGGAGAATAGAAGGTATTCCAGCATTGCCTAGTAATTCTGCTACCCATTGGTTTGTGCCTAACTCAGTCGCTGCGGTGAGAAACATTCCAAAGACCATAAAAATAAAAAGCGGTGTTTTACATTCAGCCACCATTTCTTTCATGGATATGCCGGATGATTTTCTCTCAGTTGCAGGGAACTCCTGATCTAAAAAGAGTATACCATAACAAATAGTCGGGATTAAAATAACTGCAAGTTGAATTTGCCAGCCGAGGCCCAATTGATCTAAAAAATATGCACTGAGCCCACCAAGAACAATTCCTCCGGGAAACCAAAGGTGAAACTGATTCAATCTTTTAGTTTTTTCATCTTTATACAAAGTTGCAATCAAAGGATTACATGCTGCTTCTACAAGCCCGTTTGCAATGCCTATTAGCAGAGTTGATATAAATAATGAAATAAAACCAGTTGAAAATATAGTAAGTAAAACTCCTGAGATATGGCCAATAAAAGCACAGTAGATCAACCTGCGCATTCCCAGAATATCACAAAGGGGACCGCCAATAAAAATGGATAGTGTGAAACCCCAAAAAGCAGTTCCTACAACTATGCCCATGTTTTCTGATGATATGGCAAACTCTGCCCCAAGCTTTCCTATGAGGTTTGCACGAATGGCAAAAGTCATTGCGGTCGCAACTAATGCTATTCTGCTTGCAGTAAATAATCTTAAGTGATTAGGCTGATCCATTTTTCTTTTCTAATCATCTGAATTTGGAGACAAAAAGCACTCATTAAGTGCCTCAACTCTTCAAAGTTGCTGATATCTGAGTAAAATTGCAAGACAAAACACTATATATCAGAAAGTTAAACAAATGCCTTTGGCGCATAAGACTCATTTAGGTAAAAATTAAAATCCTTGCAATACAAAAAGATAGAGCAGTATATACTATAGAGGAAAAAAGTATTGAGGCATGTGAGTCCAATTCAAAATTCTTTAAGAGAATATCATTTTACCATTAAAATAAAAATCCCAACACATGGGCTGGGATGATTTATAACATAAAGAATAAAATTTGTACGATTTTACCCTCACCATCTTATCAATGCATCATAACATAATATGATCACATTATGAAAATAGTAGGAAATCAGTTCGTCATTCCCAATTAAAATTCAAACAGGAAAATCTCGAAGATGTACCCTATGCGGCAGTAGACAATGATGACATTAACAGGGAGGACTCACTCTATGATGCAAACAATCCTACAAGTGACCGTTTCTTTCATTTAACCAATGTACTAATAGAAGTAATTAAGGGTTGATGTATTTATCAATGTTGCAGTATTTATATATTACACAAATACCTATATCATACATTCAACTCCCACATTACTTTGTAGAAAGTACTTTCAGCGTTTGAAATAGGGAAAACACTGATGATGTTAATTTTGGATTTATCAATTTTTCTTCCGTTGAAGAATTCGTGCTTAGAAATAAAACTTTTCAGAGAAAGCTCAAAATCAAACTGATTTATGCTGTTGCCCAGGTTAGTTATAAATGATGTCTTTATCATGGCTATTTGTCTTTTTCTTATTAAACCTTCCCGAACAACATAAGGTTTTTGCACCACTTAAAAGCCCATTTATAAAAGTGCTAGTGGAATAGATCCAATAATTGACCAAATCAATGTTCTATTGTCAGATGAAACATTAATATTAAGGCACTTCAACAACTTTTAAACTATCAAATACAGATAATGACCTATAAAGCTAAGTGGGAACTGAAATAAAAAAATATTTTTATCGATACCTCTAAACTTCTATTTAATGGTTATTTAAGTATATCAAACATTTGAGCCTGCTTGGAAATTTAATCTAATCCATAAACTCATCATACCCTCCAAGATACGAGGCAATAAAATATTTCAGATAATTTTTGTCATTTTGCAACACAAACATCTGATGAACAAGGGCATCATTTCTTTCACTAAGTTCATTAGTCACCTTTCTCAAAAACTTTTGCTTATTGGAATTCTTCATGCACATTCCCCTGTAGACAACTTCATTTTTTATCTTTAGCAGATGGAGATTGTGTTCAAGGTCTTTCTTTTGTTCTGTGAGCACCTCATTGTATACTTTCAGCTTATCATCCGCTATTTCTCTTATCCTTGCTTTATCAGAAATCAAAAGGCTTGTTTCAAATTCCAGCAAGGCAAGGAGATCGTTTTTCTTATACGCCTTGGTAATCTCTTTGCTAATCTCTTCTTTCTCCATCTTTGCACCTTCATCCATCTCTTTATCCGGATGGAATACCTTTATTAAGCCCCTGTAAATCTCCTTGATAGAACGTTTCCGAACTTCTTCTTTAGCTGCTTGTTTTGCTGCTTTTTTCTTTTGTCCTGCATTTTGATAACTCCCTTCGTCTACAAAACCATTTCCTTCTTCATCTCCCAGAAAACCATCAAAAAAATTATTAAAGGCTTCATCAAACTCTGCTTCAGCCTTTCGTTCTTCCTTTGTGTAACCCGCATTCATTTGAATCTCAAACTCATCAAGCCACTTCCTGACCTCCTCATCACTGTCACCATATGCAATCAAGCTTTGGCACTCAGTAATTAAAACCTCAAGCAAATCCCTTTTCAAAGCTTTTGACAGCTTTTTGTTCCAATAGTAATCGGCTAAAATACGAAGACGTTCTTTTGTAAGACCGATAAAGTCATTCTGCAGTGGGATTACCTTCTTCTTAAATTCTAGCTGAGCAATTTCAAGAGCTGCAGATAGCTCTTCCAGCTCCTTCTTAAGACTTTTTATTTCTTTTACCTTTTTGTTAAAGGAATTTTGCTCTTTTGAGAGAGATTCTCCTCCTTCCAGATTCCCGTCTATTTTTAGTATATCTCCCATACTTTATTTGCTTAAATAAAAATCTTTTGAGACCATCTCCTTTCCGTTGATCACTAATGAAAGCTTATGTTCTCCCCGATAATGCTTTCTTGTAGTAAGGTCCCGAAAGGATTGCTTGCGCTTGAAAGCGTGCTTTACATCTGAAGCGTACATATTTTCAGTAATCTTAAATATCTTTTTATTCTGCTTACCGTTTGCTTTCATGTAGTAAATACAATACTCTATGCGGAGCTTTAGCGGTTCTTTTTCTTTATGAATTAACTCAAAAGAAAAACATAAATCATCGTTAAGAGCAATATCGCAATTATCTATTTTAAAATTCTTTACTGCAATTGTTTTGGCAGAAATCAGCCCGAAAAGTGACAAGGCATCAGGATTTGCTTTCTTTAATAAAGTCCGGCTACCATGCTTAATGATCCAATCTGTCTCATCGCACTTACCCTTCCATCTCAAAGCGATCTCCAATACCTTTTCAGGATGGTCTTTAGCTATATCGTTCAGGTTGTTTGCAACACTTCTCCTGACAAAATCAGAAGAATCTTTTTTTAAATTTTCAAGAATAGGAAAAATCGGAGATGGATTTTTCTTCAATGCAGGAATAGCCATTGCCCAAGGCAATCGAGGCCTGCAGCCTTCGCTGGCTAATCTTCTTACATGATGACTCTCATGCCTTGACCAATCAAGCATTGTTTTCATCATTTCCTTAGGATACTTTATTATGAAAGGTCGTATTGCAAATTCACAACTGGTGATCTGAGTAATGAACTCCATGCCTTTAACGGAAACCTCAAGATGATCAATGCCATATTGCTCAATGATTTCAGGGAAGAACATCAGTTCTACACTAGATTGTTTTATATTTTTCTTCTTTAACTCTGCAATCAGCTTACATGCAGCCGCAATGCATTTATCATAGTTTGCAGGAAGGAACTCTTTTAATACAGAAGCAATGTGCTTCATCCGTTGCTTTAACTCTCTTTGTTCCCATTCTTTGTCATAGATTTTTTTAAGAAAATCTTTTTTGTCAAAATCTTTAATGACTGTGCCTGTAATATCACAGAACTGGTCAAAGAATGCTTTATTATAAATATTTTTAAGTAAGTCAGCCATTAATGCAATAGGGTATTAATTTCTTTAAGTGTTACTCTTTAAGATATTTAAAAATCCTATAATAGAAAAGGGATAAGTATTGCTGCTTATCCCCTTCTATTATTAAATATAAAATTCTGATTAATTCCCAGCAGCCTTATGACCTTTAAAGCCGAAGAATGAGATGTATAAATAACAAATAATTGGGATAATCAATGCAAGTTTAAGATTACCGCCTGTCTGGTCAGCAACTGTAGCAAATAACAATGGAAGAATAGCTCCACCAACAATTGCAGTACACAATAAACCAGAAGCCTGGTCTGTATATTTTCCAAGACCTTTAATCGCAAGGGTAAATATAGTTGGGAACATTAGAGAATTGCAAAAGCCAACTAACAACAATGACCACATTGACAATTCACCATGAGAGAATATAGATATTGCAATAAGAGAAATTGCAAGTAATGCATAGGTACCTAACACTTTGCCAGGATTGAATTTTGCAAGGATAAGTGTACCAAGGAAACGGCCAACCATTGCTCCACCCCAATAATAAGAGACATAATTTCCGGCTTCTTTTGCAGACATTGCCATAACATCTTTCATCTCAAGATAATTGATAATATGACTTCCTATTGCAACTTCCGCACCAACGTAGGTAAAGATTCCTATCATTCCGAGGATAAGGTGACGGTATTGCCATACACTGCTTTTTTCAGCAACCCCTTCAGTGCTGATTTCTCCTTCACCATGGCCTATAGCTGGTAGTTTCATTATAAACAAAACTCCACCAATAACTAACAAAACAGCAGCAATACTCAGATAAGTACCTTGCAGGTAAATAAGTTTTGTCTGTTCAAGAAGATTATTAAGAAGGACATTAAGATTTTCCGGAAGATCAGAGTAGGATTTCAAGCCTTTTAACTCTAAAGGCATTTCAGGAAGATTGGAAAGGATAATGTAAGTACCTACTAGTGGCGCAATTGTAGTTCCAAGAGAATTTAAAGCTTGAGTAAGTGTAAGACGAGCTGAAGAAGTGTCCGGTGAACCCAATACAGCTACATAAGGATTACCTGCAACCTGCAATAGTGTTATTCCTGTAGCAAGAATAAATAAAGCCCCTAAGAACAATCCGTAGATCTTCATTTCAGCAGCAGGATAAAAAAGTATACAACCAATCGCAGCAATAACAAACCCAGTAATCATTATTGCTTTATATCCATACTTCTGGACCAGTTTGCCTCCTGGGATAGACATAACAAAATAGGCCCCAAAAAAACATAAATTTATCAGGTTAACCTGGGTATAATTAAGTTTGAATATAACCTTCAGATATGGGATTAATATATCATTAAAACAGGTAATAAAACCCATCATGAAAAACAGAACCATGAGGGAGCTAAGGGCAGTACCATATTTCTGGTTGCTATCAAGATTGGCGGAAGATATCTTCCCCGACGGTGCGCTAATTGCCATTTGGAAATTTGTGTTTGTTATTTGTTAAATAAAGACCTTAAATATAAAACTTTTTACCGGCTTATTATAATTCCCATATTCAAAAACTTTTCATATATGAGCCATAGAACACTGACAAGCAACACCTTACCCATAACTAGGTATAAAAACCCCACGGATCTATTCCGTTTAGATAATTAATCCTATAATTTTTACCAATTCTAAAATCTGCCTCTCCTTTAAGAGCCGAGTTGTTCAGAAAAAGCAGCCTGGGTCTTCTTACATCAAATCCATTAGGCTACAAAGAAAAAAATTGAATTGTAAAGAGCTCTAATTACTTAACCCTGAGCTTCTTATTTAATGTAATATTAAAACACTAACAGTGTTATGGAAGCTGGATTAATTTGAATTAAAGAAATTGTTGAAAGTCCATATTGAAATAATCTAAGCTAGTTGAACTTGTCATTTGTACTTTGTTATATCAACTTATTTTTTAACACATATTCCCCAATCTCTTTTCCCCATAGTTCATAAGACAATTTAGAAGGATGAACACCATCACAGAATAAGTCATTTACTGTTAGTCCCGGATCAATTCTGGGAGACCAGTTTTTATAATTGATTTCCTGATTTATAAAATAAACCTCTTGATTATTTCTGCATATACCCTTCATCGTTTTGGAGTAAAGAAACACCAGTCCACCGAAAATACATCTAAACAAAATGGAAAAGACCGGGCAATACCTGAGCGGTGGCATTGCTGCTATTACTATAGGACAATTAATATTTCTATTTCTTATAGAGACAATTATATCGGTGATTCCTTTCTTCCATTGCACCGGACTTTTCAATTCAAAAGCATCGTTTGCTCCAAGACCAATGATAATAAGATCAATAGGCTTAGAGGGTAAAAGAGGTATCAGCTTCTTATTTACTGCATCTGCTGAATATCCTGAATTGGCAAAGACATCCCAGTTAATTTTTTTACCAGTAAATTCTTGCAGTGCTTTAGCAATATTTCCTGTAAGACCTTGTTCATGATCATCCACCCCAACTCCTGCTACTGTTGATTCTCCTATTGTAACAAGGTTAATAGCATCACCATTCCCAATAAAACCAACTCTGTTTTTTTCCGCTTCTGGCAAAACAGGTATCTTTCGCTTCAAAATTTTTCCCTGGATAATTATTACCGGAAGCAGTGGAATACCCAGCAAACAACCAAAAAGATATATTCCCTGATACATCTGAATTTCTTTATCTCTTATTAATCTATTATAAAATTAAAACCTTATAGTCACTATAAGGAGCATTTTCACCCATAAAATTTGAAAACTTAACTGCATAAGAAAACTTACTATCCGAAGCTACAACGATTCCCAGTGGATAACCTGCTCCGTCAACAACAACAGCTCCCGAATCACCATTTTCTGCGGGAGCAACAATGGTTCCATCGACTTTGTACCTTACTATTGAAAAAAGATCTTTCAGCATGTAATTATTACCATCTGCATACAATATTGATTTACTCACCTTATCATTATAAATAACAGCACTCTGCTTAAAGGATCGTTTGCTTACAAAGAATACTTCTGTTTCATTCATTGCATCTGAGACAGTAACCATTCTCCATCCTCTAGATATGTTTTGTGATTTATTAAAATCAGAATAACTTTCTGGAGAACTTAATTCACCTATTCCGATATCAAAATTATCAGTTAAAGCACCATCAACTAAATAACCTATTATATCATCATTTCCGTTTGCAATCAGTTCAGTTTTTCCGGTATTTGCCCTCCATATTGTATCTCCTTTGAGAACATGCCAGCAAGAAAGAAAAAAGATTTTATCAGATTCATTCTTTCTTAAAAGGCAACTCACTACACCAAACCCATTTATCCTTGTCAGGTTTCCGACTTCTGCTCCTCCTGCCAGATCATTTGTTATGGGTTCTTTATTGATTATATAATTGACAGGCAGAGATTTAAACTCCTTACCTAATTTATTTTCTGCATTCCTCTGAACGGATATGTCCTGAACATTTACTTCAACCGCCTTAATCTTTTCTGAGCCCGATTTAATATACCCAAGCCCCACAGACCAAACACCAGCAATTGTTTGCAATTCCTTCCTTGCCTCTTCTGCCACATCGGGAATTATGGGATTATAAATT